>CAYOEE010000185.1:0-3610 GCA_964402935.1 uncultured Alistipes sp.
GATTTTTTTACGACTCCACCGGAATTTTTCAGTGATCCGAATTTTTCAGTGATCCGGAATTTTTCAGTGATCCGTTTTTTTGTTGTGGGCGAGTAGGTACAAAAAAAGGATGATCTTTCGATCATCCCTCTCTGGCGGTGCGTAGGGGACTCGAACCCCTGACCCCGTGCGTGACAGGCACGTATTCTAACCAGCTGAACTAACGCACCATTTTTAGAACCTTGCAACTCGGATTAGCGTTCTTTCGTTCGCCCTCGGTTAACCCTCGTTGTTCCCTCATTGCGATTGCAAAGGTAGTGCAAAATTTTGAATCTGCAAGCGTTTTACAAACTTTTTTTCACTTTTTTGAAGAAAGAAAATTGCACACTTCCGTAACTTCTTAATTGCCAAAAACAAGGGTGGTCGGAAAAATTTTTCTCTTTTGAGTGCTCAAAAATGAAAATTCCCTCTTCGCGGAGGATATTGCTCTCCAGAACGAGCGGAATGATCTCCTCGCTATGCTCCAAATCGTAGGGCGCGTCCGAAAAAACGAGGTCAAACTGCTTGGGGCAGCTCTTCAGGTAGAGAAACGCATTTGCCTTGACGGGGTAGAGCGTGCGGATGCTCAGCTCGCGTGCCGTCTGGCGGATGAAGTTGTGGTGCACGGCGTTGATCTCGACCGAGGTTACGGACTTCGCTCCGCGCGAGCAGAACTCGTAGCTGATCGACCCTGTGCCGGCAAAGAGATCCAGCACATCGCACTCCTCGATGTCGATGAGGTTTTGCAGCACGTTGAAGAGGTTCTCCTTGGCAAAGTCGGTCGTGGGACGTGCTCTGAGGTTTTTGGGCGGGTTGATGGCGCGCCCCTTGAGTGATCCGCTGATTATTCGCATTGCAGTCGTTTGAAGGTGTTTTTGTAGGCTTTCAGCAGCCGTTTGTTTTCGCTTCGAAGGTTTAGGCGCACCGTGTAGCGATTTTCGCCACACGCCTCGACAAGGCGCATCAGGAGGAAATCGCGGTCGGCGTCACTCTCTACTGCGATAACCTCGGCCGTCTGGAGTTTCGGGTCATATACCTTTATATATATAAGGTCCTCTGTATCGCAGATCCAGATCGTAGGTTCGATATTGCCCACAGGGTGGAGTAGCGGGGTGGAGTAGCGAACCTCCTCCCCGAAGGCTTGTGTCAGCCTCTCCAGCTCGTCGTGGGTCAGGGCTACGAGCGCCATCATCCCCTTGTCGGTACGAATCGGGAGAATCTCATCCTGCACCTCGATGGCCATTCCTGCAGCCATAAAGGCGGCCTTGCAACCCTCGGCCGCATAGAACTGCTCCGGAACGAGCAGGGTGCGCGGGGTGAGTAGCTCGACCACTTCGATCTTTTCGGTAGGTGTTGCTACCGAAAAAGAGTGTCCACCCGTAAGTCGGATGGACACCTTTTTGTTTGTGTTGGAAATACCCTTCATTAGTCCTCCCAGTTACCGGCCTCGTTGTTACCGGCATCCATCGAACCGAACTTGATACCGGGGTAGCGGTTGAAGTTGTTCACATCGTCGTCGATCTTGTTGATGATCTCCTGGCGGTAGGTTACCGTGTCGAGGAACATGATGTAGGGAGCACGGCACTCAACCACGGGAATCACAATCTTCGACTCGGTCGTAATCTGACCGGCCTCAAGGATGAACTGAGCCTGGTTGTTCGTCGTGGGGATGTAGCGCAGGTTCATAATCTCCTCCTTCGAGAGCTTCTTGGGCGAGAAGATGGTGTCGATAACGGCTACCGTGAACTTCTCAATATTCTTCTTACCCTGCTTCTTCAGCAGTGCCAGACCTACCGAGTCGTCCTCGTCAACGAGCTTGCGTTCCATCTCGAGCGTCTCGTTCAGAATGAAGTTGGCCAGCGTATCCCAGTCGGCGGTGAACTTCTGGTACTTCGACTTGTAAGCACGCTCAGCGGTGCGGATGTCCTTGATGCGCTCGATAACCTGGGCGCTCTTCGACTTCAGGTCGTTCTCGAAACGGATGGGCGTCGAGATCTGCTTGTAGGTCACATAGACAAAAGCCACGATCACCACAGCAAGAAGAATTTGTGCGATTTTTTTCATTTTTATTTAGGTTTTGTTTATAATTTTGTCCTGTAAAACGTGCACCTATATGGATAGTACTCGTATTGCGATTCAAATTTACGCTAAAATTTGTTTTGAAACAACCTTTGGGCAAAAAAAAATTATCGAAAAGTTGTCGGAATACCTGGTTTCCGACGATTTTCGCCGCATTTTTGTCCTAAACGGCTATGCAGGTACCGGAAAAACGACCTTGATAGCTGCTACGGTGGCTGCTCTTAAAGAGGTAGGCGTGAAGACCGTCCTGCTCGCTCCGACAGGTCGTGCCGCCAAGGTGCTGGCTCGCTATTCGGGTGAGAAAGCGCTGACGGTTCACAAGCGAATCTACCGCGAACGAACCAATGCCGACTACGAATCGAAATTCACGCTCGATCTGAACCGCGAACAAAACACCGTCTTTATTGTCGATGAGGCCTCGATGCTTTCGGATCAGACGACCGATCAAACCTTCGGCAGTGGTTCGCTCCTGGCGGATCTGGTGCGCTATGTGCGCAGTGGCAAAAATTGCCGACTGATTTTGGTGGGCGATAGTGCTCAGCTGCCCCCCGTGGGATATGATTTCAGTCCGGCACTCGACCCCGATACGTTGAGCCGTTTCGGGGAGGTGGAGTACTGCACACTCGACGAAGTGGTGCGCCAAGAGGCCGAGTCGGGCATTCTGTTCAATGCAACGATGGTGCGCTGTATGTTGGAGCGGGGAATCGTCGATATACCCTTCTTTGAGATGAATTTCCCCGATATCGAGTCCGTGGGCGGAGGCGACTTCTTGGAGCTGCTTGGGGATGCTTACGCCAAATATGGGCGTGACGAGGTGATTGTGATTACCCGCTCGAACAAGCGCGCCAACCGCTACAACGAGGGCATTCGTCGCCATGTGCTCTCGGTCGAGGAGGAGATCGAGAGTGGCGATATGCTGATGGTCGTCAAGAACAACTATTATTATACGGAGCGCACCGAGGATTGTCCGATGCACTTCGTGGCCAATGGCGATACGGCCCGGCTGAAGCGGCTGCGCCGTTTTGAGGATTTCTACGGATTTCGCTTTGCCAATGCCGTGTTGGAGTTTCCCGACTACGATGATACGCAACTGGAATGTAAAATTCTGCTCGATACGATTGCCTCGGAGTCGCCCTCACTGACGCGTGAGGAGCAGAACCGGCTGTTCTACGAAGTGGAGAAGGATTACCTGGATGTGAAGAGTAAAATTAAGCGCTTTAAGGAGATTCGCGAAAATCCGCACTTCAACGCCATGCAGGTGAAGTTTGCCTATGCCGTGACGTGCCACAAGGCGCAGGGTGGTCAGTGGCGGGCGGTCTTTATTGATCGCTTCCTCTTTGGCGACGAACCGATGACGTCGGATCTGATGCGCTGGCTCTATACCGCCCTGACACGCGCAACCGATAAACTCTATTTGGTCAATTTCGACGAGCGATTCTTTGGTTGATTTCGGCCGACTAAACACGAAAGGCATCCGCGCAAAACGGATGCCTTTCTCTATTTAGAAGCTGTT
>CAYOEE010000186.1:0-3600 GCA_964402935.1 uncultured Alistipes sp.
CCGGCGCCCGCGCCCCCCGCCCCCCCCCCCCCCCCCCCCCCCCCCCACCGGCGGGAAAGGGTGGCAAGGGCGGCATGGGCGAGAAAAAACTTTTACGCCTTTTACACCTTTTACGCCTTTTATAAAAGCACAACCGATAACGAAGACAAGGGCGGGAAAGGCGGGAAAGGGGTGGAAAATGCAAAATGTAGAATTCAAAATGTAGAATTGGAATATCGTTAATCTCTTTTGAGGCCACTGGGGCCACCGGGGCTACTGCATAAAAGTCACGCGCCAAAGCTCACTCAGCAGCCTCAGTAGCCTCAGTAGGCTCAGGTGTTCTCGCCTTTCCCGCCTTTTGCGCCTTTCTCGTCTTTCGCGGCTTTTCTGTCAAAAAACGTGACAAAATGGCAGGGAATGTGTAGTTGGTACAACCTTTGTTATTATCTTTGTCAAACGGAAAACAAACAACAACAAAATAATTAACTAAAAACATTCAAAATTATGGTAAAACCGTTATCGGATCGGGTGTTGATTCTCCCGAATCCCGCAGAAGAGAAGACCGCAGGTGGTCTCTACATTCCCGACACGGCCAAGGAGAAGCCCCTGGCAGGTAAGGTCGTAGCCGTAGGCCCGGGCACGAAAGAGGTGACGATGGAGGTCAAGGAGGGCGACGAGGTGCTCTATGGCAAGTACTCGGGCCAGGAGATTCAGATCGACGGCGTAGAGTATCTGATTATGCGTCAGGGCGATATTTTAGCGATTATCTAAACTAACAAAAATCGACAAACGAGGTGATTTCCGCGTTACGCTTGTCCTCGAATCCTCACATACGCCCGAGTATGCTCCGGGTTCTCGGACTACGCAAGCCTTGAAATCCCACTCGTTATTCGATTTTTGAGTACAGACGACAACGAATTACAAAGAAACAACACTGAAAAACACTGATTTGGCGAGCTATTTTTAGGCTTGCGCAGTGGCCGAAACCGCAGCATACTAACCGTATGTGAGGATTTCGGGCGCAAGTATAACGAAGAAAGAGCCGCCAAGGCAGTGTTTTCAACCAAAGAAAAAAGAGCTATGGCTAAAGAGATTAAATACAACGTAGAGGCTCGCGAGCTTCTCAAGGAGGGCGTAGATGCCCTGTCGAATGCAGTGAAGGTGACGCTGGGCCCGAAGGGTCGCAATGTGATCATCGACAAGAAATTTGGTGCGCCCCACATCACGAAGGACGGTGTGTCGGTAGCCAAGGAGGTCGAGCTGGAGGATCCGTTTGCAAACATGGGTGCGCAGATGGTCAAGGAGGTTGCCTCGAAGACGAACGACGATGCCGGTGACGGTACGACGACCGCCACGGTATTGGCTCAGGCCATCATCGGCGTAGGTCTGAAGAACGTGACGGCAGGTGCCAACCCGATGGACCTGAAGCGCGGTATTGACAAGGCCGTCTCGACGGTTGTAGCTTCGCTCCGCGAGCAGTCGCAGGAGGTTGGCTCGGACTATGCCAAGATTGAGCAGGTAGCCACCATTTCGGCCAACAACGACCAGAACATCGGCCGTCTGATTGCCGAGGCGATGGAGAAGGTGAACAAGGAGGGCGTGATCACGGTCGAGGAGGCCAAGGGCACGGAGACCCATGTAGAGGTAGTCGAGGGTATGCAGTTCGATCGCGGCTACATCTCGGCCTACTTCATCACCGACACGGAGAAGATGGAGGCACAGCTCGACAAGCCCTTCATCCTCATCACGGACAAGAAGATCTCGACGATGAAGGAGCTGATGGGCGTCCTGGAGCCGGTGGCTCAGAGCGGTCGTCCGCTGCTGATCATCGCCGAGGATGTGGACGGCGAGGCGCTGTCGGCCCTCGTGGTGAACAAGCTGCGCGGTGCGCTGAAGATCGCCGCCTGCAAGGCTCCGGGCTTCGGTGATCGTCGCAAGGAGATGTTGGAGGATATCGCCACGCTGACGGGCGCCACGGTGATCTCGGCCGACAAGGGCATGAAGATCGAGGATGCCTCGCTCCAGATGCTGGGTACGGCCGACAAGGTGACGCTCAACAAGGAGAACACGACGATCGTCGATGGTGCCGGTTCGAAGGAGGCCATTGCATCGCGCGTACAGCAGATTCGCGCCTCGATCGAGAAATCGACCTCGGACTACGACCGCGAGAAGTTGCAGGAGCGTCTGGCCAAGTTGGCCGGTGGCGTGGCTGTGCTCTACGTCGGTGCCGCTACGGAGGTCGAGATGAAGGAGAAGAAGGATCGCGTGGATGACGCCCTGGCCGCTACGCGTGCCGCTGTCGAGGAGGGTATCGTGCCGGGTGGCGGTGTTGCCTACATCCGCGCTACGGCCGCTCTCGAGGGTCTGAAGGGTGCAAACGACGACCAGACGACGGGTATTCAGATCGTGAAACGCGCCATCGAGGAGCCGCTCCGCCAGATCGTGGCCAACGCCGGTGGCGAGGGTTCGGTTGTGGTGAACAAGGTGCGCGAGGGTAACGGCACCTACGGCTATAACGCCCGCGACGACAAGTACGAGGATATGATGGAGGCCGGTATCATCGACCCGACGAAGGTGGCTCGCGTGGCCCTCGAAAATGCCGCGTCGATCGCCTCGATGTTCCTCACGACGGAGTGCGTGCTGGCCGAGAAGAAGTCGGAGCAGCCCGCCATGCCGGCAATGCCCGGTGGTGGCATGGGCGGCATGATGTAAATCGCTCACGTCGCATCAATCAGGGAGTTTCCACGCAGGAGACTCCCTTTTTTGGCGCTGTATTTGCGGGGAGCACGGTCTAAACCATTACAATTATGCTGAAAATAGTTTTGACAATGGCAGTAGCCCTGCTGACATGGCCGGTTGAGGCGGATGATTACCGCATGATCTCGTTTGAGAAGCTCCCCCACGAGGCGCGCGAGCTGATCGAAACGCACTTCTCGCAGACGGAGGTGAGCTACACGACCGTCAAACGCTCGATGCTGGAGCGCGACTACAAAGTATTCCTTGCCGACGGCGGCACGATCTCTTTCGACCGCAACGGCCGTTGGGAGGAGATCGACTGCGGACGGGGCGAAGTGCCCGAGGAGGTGATTCCCGAAGCGATCCGCGAGGAGCTGCGACGCCACTTCCCGCGTGGCAGGATCAAAGAGATCGAACGAACGCGAAAAGGGTTTGACGTGAAGTTTCAAAACGGGCCTGAGGCCGAATTCGATCGACGCGGAAAGGTGATTAAAGTCGATGACTGAGTGGCAATTACATCGCACATAGGTTCACCTTATAGGAGGATAAAATAAGATGATCGAAAAAACGCTTGTTTTTCGATTTTTGTGCGTATATTTGTATAGGGAAACAGGAAATCCCGCAAAACAGAAAGACGAACATTAAAACAATACAACTATGTTAAGCCAGAAATTACACGATGCGATTAACGCACAAATCAATGCCGAGCTGTGGTCGGCTTACCTCTATCTCTCGATGTCGATGGACGCCGAGGCCAAAGGCTATAAGGGCGTTGCCAACTGGTTCTTCGTGCAGTGGCAGGAGGAGCAGGATCATGCCCGCATCCTGATGAACTACCTCAACTCGCGCGACTGCAAGGTGGAGCTGAAGCCCATCGAGGCCGTG
>CAYOEE010000187.1:0-3595 GCA_964402935.1 uncultured Alistipes sp.
ACCCAGTCGATGAAGTCCTGACCCAGCTTGTGGTACTCGGCGTGCTTGATCACATACTCGTGCAGCGTCGAACCGTTGTTCTCGATCAGCTCGCAGCAGATGATCACCAAACCCTTCTCCGGATCGCCGTTGAAGTGCTTGAAACGCTTGTACAGCAGCGCCGTCATCTTGGCGGGATACGACTTCGGCGGGCAAGCCGTCAGGTCGTCACCCTCCTCGTAGCGGATACCGGCCTCGGTCGTGTTCGAGATCGTGATCTGCAACTCGGGCGAGAGGAAATACTGCTCATACTTGGCATACTCCTCATAGGGGTTGAACGAATCCATGACGCTCTTTACGAGGCGTACATCCTTCTTGGGCTGCTTGTTCTCGATACCCTCCAGATATACATGGTACATATTGTCCTGCTCGTTGAGCATCTCGATCATCTTCAGCACCTTCTTCTCGGGGTCGATGATTGGCTGGCAGATTGCCACGCCCGAATTCATTACGCCCTTCTCGTTGGCGATGTCGATCTGCCAATCCACAAAGGCACGCAGGAAGTTACCCTCACCAAACTGAAGGATCTTCACGGGACGCTCGACCTTCTCGACGGTCGTTTTATTAAGCTTCTTAATCATTTCTGTATAAGTTTGTTTATTTTCTTACTTAATATCTTACTTCACAACGATGGGCTTGTACTTCGGAACCAGCGTCTTCATAATTGACCAAGCGATGATGTAGGCCACGGCGCAGAAGCAGAAGACGATGAAGTAACCGGCCGGCTTGCCCTCATAACCGAGGAACGTGAAGGCGGCACCCTGCTGCTCGGCATAGGTGAAGAGCATACCCGAGCACTTGTTGATAGCGAACGAACCAAGACCACCGGCCATAGCACCGATACCCGTGATGGTAGCAATCGTCGATTTGGGGAACATATCACCTACGGTCGAGAAGAGGTTAGCCGACCAAGCCTGGTGGCCTGCACCTGCCAAACCGATGATGATGGCGGGATACCAAATCGAGTACTCCTGCAACGGCTGTGCGAAGAGCGCGAAGAGCGGGAAGGCCGTGAAGATCAACATGGCACGCATACGACCGGCATAAGGCTCCATTCCCTTCTTCTCCACGAAGAACTTGGGCAGCCAACCACCACCGATCGAGAGGATCGTTACGATCAGATAGAGCACGAATACGAGCATCTTACCCATCGTCGTATCCATACCGTAACCCATATCCGAGAAGTAAGCCGGAGCCCAGAACAGGTAGAACCACCAAACACCGTCGGTGAAGATCTTACCCAGGATGAACGACCAGGTCTGACGGTAGGACAAGCACTTGAGCATCGGGATCGAAGGCTCGTCGGCAGCAGCAGCGGCAGCCTTGGCAGCAGCCTCAGCCTCAGCAGCGTTATCCTGCTGGATGTACTCCAACTCGGCAGCGTTTACGAACTTCGACTTCTCCGGCTTCTCGTACATACCCTGCCAGAAGAACATCCAGAGGAAACCGAGAGCACCGATGATGATGAAGGCCATCTCCCAACCCCACTTCTGAGCGAGAATCGGAATCGTCAGCGGAGCGACCAGAGCACCTACCGAAGCACCTGCATTGAAGAGCGACGTAGCGAAAGCGCGGTCCTTCTTGGGGAAGTACTCGGCCGTTACCTTGATGGCAGCGGGGAAGTTACCGGCCTCACCCAACGCAAGAATACCACGGCAGGCAAGGAACAACCATACACTCACGGAGGCAATGGCCAACGCAGCGGCAGAGCCGGTCTCAACCATTCTCATCGCCTCGATCGACTCCAGACCCTCGATGTGCATCGTGACCCAGCCGCAACCGGCGTGCAAGCAGGCACCCAGCGACCATACGAAGATAGCCCACTGGTAACCCTTCTTCGTGCCCATCCAGTCCACGAACTTACCGGCAAAGAGGCATGCGAAGGCATAGAAGAGCGAGAAGAATGCCGTGATCGTACCATAGTCGGCATCCGTCCAGTGGAACTCCGGTGCGATGAAGTCCTTGTAGGTGAGCGACAGCACCTGACGGTCCATGTAGTTCACCGTCGTTGCAACGAACAGCAACAAGCACATCCACCAGCGCCAGTTCGTCATTTGATTTTTGTTTTGTGTCATTAGCTATTGATTTTTAGAAAAATATTGCTTAACCACGAATCTCGGCGATGATGTCGAGACACTCACGGCACTTGTTGGTTACATAGTTCCAATCCTCAGCCTTCACCTTATCCGAGGGGAAGAGCTTCGAGCCCATACCTACGCAATAAACACCGGCCTTGAACCACGAGGTCAGATTCTCACGATCGGGCGAAACACCACCCGTAACCATGATCTTCGACCAGGGGCAGGGAGCCATCAGACCCTTCACCATGTTGGGGCCATAGACATCACCGGGGAACAACTTCGTCAGGTCGCAACCCAGCTCCTGAGCCTTGCCGATCTCCGACACCGTACCACAACCCGGGCAGTAGGGAATCGAACGACGGTTGCAGACGGGAGCAATTTCGGGGTTGAAGAGCGGGCCAACAATGAAGTTGGCACCCAGCTGGATGTAGAGCGCTGCGGTCGGAGCATCCACAATCGAGCCGATGCCGAGTGCCAACTCGGGGCACTCAACGGCAGCCCACTTCACCAGCTCGCCGAAGATCTCGTGTGCGAAATCGCCACGGTTCGTAAACTCGAAAGCGCGCACGCCACCCTCGTAGCAAGCCTTTACGACCTTCTTGGCAACCTCAACGTCCTTGTGATAGAAGACGGGAACCATACCCGTCTCGCCGATCTTCTTCATCACGGCGATTTTATCAAACTTTGCCATTGTTACAAATTCAAAATTTAGAATTCGGAATTCAAAATTATATAAATAAGGTATGACCTGTTTTTCGTCAAGACGAGGCAGGTTTTGATTTTTGCGCCGTGAGTGCGGATGGGCTGTACTTGGGCGTACTGCCCATTCGCAACTCGCAAGCAAAGGTCAAAAGATGTCCGTCTTCACGGAAAACTTTTAGCGCTGTACGCGGCCGTTCGCATTACCACCTGCCAACGACTCCACCTCCTCAACCGATACGAGGTTGAAGTCGCCGTTGATCGTGTGCTTCAGCGCCGAAGCAGCAACAGCAAACTCAAGGGCCTCGCCCTGGTTGGGCTTCGTCAGAAGACCGTGGATAATACCGCCCGAGAACGAGTCACCACCACCTACGCGGTCGATGATCGGGTTAATATCGTAACGCTTCGACTCGTAGAACTCCTCACCGTTGTAGATCATAGCCTTCCAGCCGTTGTGCGTAGCCGAGAAGGACTCGCGCAGGGTCGAGATCACATACTTGAAATCGAACTCCTTGGCCATCTGCGTGAAGATACCCTTGTAGCCCTCGGCGTTGGTCTCACCACCCTCTACGTCAGCATCGGGCTTGAAACCGAGGCAAAGCTCGGCATCCTCCTCGTTACCGATGCAGACATCCACATACTGCATCAGGGGACGCATGATCGACTGAGCTTTCTCCTTCGTCCAGAGCTTCTTGCGGAAGTTCAGGTCCACCGAAACCGTCACACCATGACGCTTGGCAGCCTCGCAGGCCAGCTTCGTCAGCTCGGCAGCCTTG
>CAYOEE010000188.1:0-3592 GCA_964402935.1 uncultured Alistipes sp.
GCGTGGGGTCGCCCGTGAGGTTGAAGTAGGAGTGGTTGGTCATGTTGATCACGGTCGTGGCATCGGTCGTAGCCTCGTAGTCGATCTGAATGGCGTTCGCGTCCGTGAGCGTGTAGGTCACCTTGGCATCTACGTTGCCGGGGAACTGCGCCTCGCCATCGGGCGAATTGAGCGTCAGTACGAGCTTCGTATCCGTCGCCTCAGCCACCGTGTAGAGGCTGTACTGCCAGCCGTTCGGGCCGCCGTGGAGGCAATGGCCGAAGTTGTTCTGCGGGAGCTGATACTCCACGCCATCGAGCGTGATTTTGCCCTGTGCGATGCGGTTGGCGTAGCGACCGATCGAAGCGCCGAAGTCCGAGGGAATGTTCTGGTAGTCGGCAATCTTGTCGAAACCGAGCACCACGTCACGCAGCTCACCCGTGCGGTCGGGAACCATCACCGAAACGACGCGACCACCAAAGGGGGTGATGCAAACCTCCATGCCGTTGGCATTTTTGAGGGTGTAGAGTTGGGTTGTCCGGTCGCCGATCGTGGTCTCGAAATCAGCAGGATTGAGCCCCGAAAGGGTCCGTTGAGGCTCGTTGCAGCAGCAGCCGACCATCAGGGCCGAGCCTGCTAAAAATGATGCAATTTTGCGGATCATAGGTATTTGGTTTTTTTGGTTAATTTTCAGCGTGGTCAAATATAACGTAGTTATATTCGTCCAAAAATAATAAAAAAGGGACGAACAGCCAAATTTTTTTGTTGATTCCTATGAAATATGGGAGTAAACGGACATAAAGAAACGCCACCTGAAGTGATTTGGTGGCGTTTGAAACGGTACTTATTACTTGTGCGACTCTTTGATGTAACGAATAATGCGGGCGACGATACCAACAAGGACTATTCCCAATAGATAGTAACTTAGCGAAGCCGGAAATCGGGCAATCATCAAATAGATGAGGATGATTGCCAGCGTCCATTCAAGCAGGAGGGGGTGGTTAAGTAACTTTTTCATAGTTCTATTCTTCGTTAATATAAGGTTGCCAATATTGAGGTGAGTCGGCAGCAATCATGAATGATGCATATATAGCTTCTTTCTCATCAGCTGTGAATTCATCTGTATAAGAACCTGTTTTAAATTTATTTACTTCATTCTTTTATGCTGTTTACGACTCTTTTTTCGGCTGATTTTCGTTACATAGGAACCCCTATGCGCCTCAAATCACCCGAAATAATAGCCACAAACCAGCTTATAAAATAATTTCGTAAACAAATTCAAACAGCTTCTAAATGTATGAAAATAGATTGAGAAATTTCCGAATCGATAAACCTCCTTTCTTGTGATTCGGCTTTTTGGATATTCAAATTTAGCGATTTTTTTCTGTATCTTGTTCAATTTTTTTGTATTTTTCGTACAAAATTCTATCTAATGAAAATAAAGATTCAATTTTGGCTGCTCGTTTTAACCCTCTGGGGTGCTGTGACGGGCGTTGTGGCGCAGGAAAGAGGCTGTGTTAAAGTCCCGGAGGGCAGACTCTACTACGAAATCGAGGGCGAGGGCGAACCGTTGATTTTTGTCCACGGTCACTCGCTCGATCGGCGGATGTGGCGCGAGCAGGTGGCCTTTTTTAAGGCGCACTATCGCGTGATTACCTACGATGCGCGTGGCTACGGAAAATCCTCGAAACAGCGCGAGGATCTGCTCTTTACCCATTGCGACGATCTGGTGGCGCTGATGGATGCGCTGGAGATCGAACGGGCACACGTCGTGGGTCTTTCGATGGGCGGATTTATCGCCGGCGATCTGGTGGCGATGCACCCCGAACGGTTGCTCTCGGTTGTGCTTTGCGAGGGGTTGATTCGCTCTACACCCTCGATCAACGATCCGATGACCGACGAGGAGCGCGCCAACAAGCAGGCCTCGATCGATGCCCTGCGCGAAAAGGGGATTCGTACCTATAAAAAAGAGTGGCACGCGACGTTGATGAAGGGTGGCTCGGCCGTGGAGCGTATCCGTCGTCCGCTGTGGCAGATGATTCGCAAGTGGGATTGCTGGCAGGCGCTGAATCACGAGGTGCACTGCTACTACGCCCGCGAGGCGATGGAGGTGCTGAAGGAGAAACGCCCCGAAGTGCCGACCCTCTTTTTGTTCGGTTGGAGACCCGATGGTAAACGCCCCTCAGAGCCGACGATGCAACGCTACCTGCGCAACAGCCGCACGGAGGTTGTGGAGGATTGCGGCCACATGGCCAATATGGAGCGGCCGGAGATTTTCAATCAAAAAGTTTATCGCTTTTTGGTTGAAAATCAATGCAAAATGTAGAATTTAGAATTCAAAATTTGCAGACTATGAGCTACACTTCTAACGACGGCATCGAGTATGAGAGCTACGAAGCCTATTGCAACTCCATGGATTTAGACCCTGATATTATTGGTGTAATGTTAGCAACAGGTCGTCGCACTCCGCAAAATGAATACGAAAAAGAATTGCTGGAGGAGATTGAGCAGATGAAAAGAGAGGGCAAGGGAATTGAATTCCCGTTTGACTAAAACTAAAAAAGCGGAACTCGTTGAGTTTCGCTTTTTTGGATTATCTTACATGCCGATTTTTATATATTCTCTGAGAAAATCAATGACCAAATCTGCAATTCCGAGGTATATAAAAAACGGTATAATCGCCACAATGATGCATGCAACTATATAAATAACGGCGAGTGTAAATAGTAATTTTATCCATTTTTTATCCTCCATAGGCTGAGAGTTTTTGTGGTTCTTTATCCGGTTGGGGTGTATGCTGTCCGTGGTAACTTTGGTGTGTGCGCACACAAAAAAGCGCGGACCAAACTTCGTTATCTGCATTCTGAGGTCTTAGGAAACCTTGTGGCACAAATATCAAAGTGAAGCCCACGCATACGCGTGAGCATCAACTTCACTTCTCTTGCCACATTTGAAAGTTCCTAAGTTTCAGAATGCAAGTAGCAAAGCTAACGCTTTTTCCAATATGTCTTAAAGTGTGCGTAACTTACTTACGCTAATGTTTCATAGGCATACAATTTTCATTCTAATGCAAATATAGTAATAAAATTACAAATCAGGGCGATTTTTTTCGCTTTTTTGTGTGAGCATCAGTGAGCAGATATAAAGATTCTTCGGTCGTCGTACTCCCTCAGCGTGACGGTGTTTGATGAGGCAACCGAGGCCGCTAAGGCCACAGAAGACCTGATTTTGATTTCAATGGGAATCCTCAATCGGCTTAGCACCATCCAAGGAGCGAAGCGAACTTAAAGGGGGATTTGGAGGGATTACGGCCACATGGTCAATATGGAGCGGCCGGAGATTTTTAATCAAAAAGTTTATCGCTTTTTGGTTGAAAATCAATGCAAAATGTAGAATTTAGAATTCAAAATTACGCAAAAGAGATTATAGAGGCCGTCATAAATTCCTTAATCTCATTATGAAAATTAACAAGCGGAGCTATTACGGCTCCGCTTGTTAATTTTGAATTTTGCATTTTGAATTATAAAACAAAGGAGCTGAAAAGCTCCTTTGTTTTACTACTGCGGCTGCTTGCCGATGTAGGCCAGGATACCGCCATCCACATAGAGGATGT
>CAYOEE010000189.1:0-3531 GCA_964402935.1 uncultured Alistipes sp.
AAAGTTGAGAGTTGAAAGTTGAGAGTTGAAAGTTGAGAGTTGAGAGTTGAAAGTTAGCGCAACAAAATGGGGAATAGCCACCGGTTAAGGCTATTCCCCTATTTATTTTGTTGCGCGACTCAAAGAACGGCAAAAAACTTTCAACTTTCAACTCTCAACTTTCAACTTTATTTGTGCTTGTAGCGCGAGGGCGAAACGCCGGTGTGCTGTTTGAAGTACTTGCCAAAGAAGGATTGGGTCGAGAAGTTGAGGCGGTAGGCGATCTCCTGGATGCTCATGCCTGAGAACTTGAGCATCGTCTTGGCCTCCATGATCACGGCGTCGTCGATCCAGCGGGCGGCCGTTTTGCCACTCACCTGCTTGATGGCCGAGGAGAAGTACTTGGGCGTGATGTTGAGCTGCTCGGCGTAGAAACTTACGTTGCGCTCACGACGGCAGTGCTCCTCCAGAAGATTCATAAACTCGTCGAAGATCACCTCGCAACGTCCCTGCTTGGGGAGTTGCTCCTTCTCGCGGTTCGAAACCTCGGAAATGATATAGAAGGCCGTCTTGAAGAGCGACTCGATGATCTCGTTGCGGAAGAGCTTTTTATCGCTACGCAAAAGGAGCTTCATGAGGCGGAAGATGGCCAGAATTTCGTGTACATCCTCCTCGTTGATCTTCAGAATCGGCGATTTGCGGTAGTGCATAAAGACCGGCAGGGAGGTTGAAAGACCTACCTGCACACGATTGATAAAGCTCTTCGAATAGGCCAGGAAGTAGCCCGCCGCCGAGGCCGAAGCGCGCTCGGTGCGAATCACCGACTCGGGGCTGAAAAAGAGAATCGTGTTGGGCTTGATCGTGTAGCTCTTGGTGTTGATCTGCACGACCGCCTCGCCCGAAAGCATGATAATGGCTGCAAAACCATTGATCGAGCGGGGTGCCTCAGCCGTTGGGTTAATGCCGGCCGACATGGGCATAAAGACCAGATCGTCCGAGAGATACGATACGTCGCTCATCGTCTTCTTGATCCGCGAGATCGAGACCTTGTCCGGTCGTCGCGTGACGAAATCTTTTGGTGACATAATGCGTAAATTTTATGGATTGGTGGAATGTGTGCGATGACATTGAACGCGAAGCTCATTCTCCAGGCAACGAACCTGCAGGGGGAACGAAGCTCCCTTCTGCCCATCGACGTCGGTCAGCGGATCGTCCGTCGAACGAATCTCAAGCTCCCGAACGTGCAGGTGGCGAATCGCCTTCGGGTTGCCTCCGAGCAGGTAGCGAAGCATCACCCAGCAGGCGTAGAAGAAGTTGCGCTTTTCGAGCAGCAGGCACTCGAAGTGCCCGTCCTGCAACGAGGAGCGACGTGCCAGGCGGAAACCGCCGGCCGTCTCGCCGTTGAACACGAGGGCGATGAGCGTATCGAGCGAGAAGCGCTCTCCGTCGGCCTCGATCTCCAGCGGGATTTTGCGCATACGACGCAACTCCTTGATCCCCTCGGCAATATAGGCCAGCTTGCCCCAGCGATGTTTCTGCTCGTCGGGCGTGCGCTGTGAGGTGGTCGTGAAGAGGCCGAAGGAGAAGATATTGACAAAGTAAATATCGTTCACGCGACCGCAATCGACCCGAATCACCTCGCCCGTAGCGATCTGAAGAGCCGCCTTGACGGGGTCTTTATCCATCCCCAGCGCTCCGGCAAAGTCGTTGGCCGTGCCGGCCGGAATCACACCGAGTGCGATATCCAGCCCCCGCTCCTTCATGCGGTTGAGGATAAAATTGACCGTGCCGTCACCGCCGGCCACGACCACCAGGTCGATCGCTTCGCGCCCGTCGAAGGGGTTTTGCGTGAAGTCGATGCGGATCGGCTCGATCGCATAACCATGCTGTGAGAAGCAATCCACGATTGCCTCTTTCTTGCGCTCGATGCGCCCCAAGCCGGATTGGGGATTATAGATAAATATAGCCTTTTTCATAGTTTACTGAATGATGAGTTGCTCCATGGCGGGGGTCAGGTGCTCCTCGAATTGATCCCCCGTTTCGGGAGCGAAAATCAGGTAGGCGGCCAGGATCGGATGCTCCTTGACGAAGTGTAGTGCCGCCTCGTCACCCAAGGCCATCAACATTGTGCAGAGGGCATCGGCCTCGGCGCAGGTAGGGGCCACGACCGTGGCCGAAAGCAGGCGCGAAAGGCGGCTGTGGCCAGTCTTGGGGTCGATCGTATGGGCAATTTTGCGTCCCTCGGCATTGAGGTAGTAGCGGCGATAATTGCCCGAGGTGGCCATGGCTCCATCCGTCAAAGCGATGCGACGCTCGATGTACTCGCCGTCGGTCATGTTGCCGTCAAAGGGGGACTCGACCCCGATGCGCCAGGCCGATCCCTGGCGGTTGTGACCTTTGCAACGCACCTCGCCGCCGATATCGACGATGTAGTTCTCGGCTCCCGTCTCTTCGAGGTAGGCAGCCAGCAAATCGACCGTGTACCCCTTGGCAATCGAGTTTAGGTCGATTGCTACGCGCGGATCGGACTTTAGGAGGCGCCCCTCGTGGATGCTGATCTTATCCATGCCGATAAATTGCAGGATCGAATCCACATTGGGTGTTGCCGCAGCCTCTTTGGCGGCAAAGCCCCACGCCTCGACGAGCGGTTTTACGGTGATGTCGTAAGCACCTCCGCTCAGGCGGTGGATCGAGTCGGCCAGCAGGATGTTGTAGCGAATATGCTCGTCGAGCGAGTCGGTTTCGTTGCGGTTGAGTCGGTTGATGAGCGAGTTCTCCTCGAAAATCGACATCGAGATCTTGGCTGTGCGATCGAGTGCCATGGCCCCTTGGTAGAGCGTGTCGCAGGGCGAATCGGCAATCAGGTGCAGGTGCGTACCAAGCATCACGCCGTCCACAACCCGAAATGCGGGCTTCGAACTGCAAGCCGCAACCAGGAGCGCCATGAGTGCGATCATGGCCCACTGCCCGAGGCGAAACGGTGTGGTGCGCTGTTTGCTTGACATGAAATTATCCGATTTTTCTGCAAAGATAGACATAAAAACCTCAAATTGTACTATTTTTCCGCGAAAAATCGTTGAAAATGGTGTAAAAATGATATATTTACCGGAAAATGAGAACAAAATGACGAAATTGTAAGGCTTTTTGCCTCTTTTTGGATGGTCTGTAACCGATTTTTTTGCCCCAAAACTGTTCCAATCGGCCGTTGCAGCCTTTCGGGTTTTGCGTCGTGTAAAGTGTGGAAAGAAGTTTTTGACGACTTTTTTTTGAAAAAAGCGCGTAAATTTTCATCCTTTACTTCGTAAATATCAATTTATTTCGTACCTTTGCGCGACGCTCTGGCGCTATTCCGAGTAAGGGGAATGCGTCGTAGAGTGGAACTATTAAATAATCAAAATTTTTTATGGCTTATTTAACAGCAGAGAAAAAGCAAGAGCTTTTCGGTCAGTACGGCAAGTCTAACACGGATACGGGTTCGCCCGAGAGCCAGATTGCCCTGTTTTCGTACCGTATTGCCCACCTTACGGAGCACCTCAAGAGCAACCGTCACGA
>CAYOEE010000190.1:0-3515 GCA_964402935.1 uncultured Alistipes sp.
TTCTCGCCCTTCTCGCCTTACTCGCCCTTTCAAGATAAAAAGCCCCATGCAATTGAATGCTTGGGGCTTTTCACTTATCGACAGCAGTAGAACCAGGGATTATGCAGGTTCTCCTCGTTGTATTTCAGCGTTCCCTCGTCGGGCAGGGTGCGGGTTATGCCGCCGGCCTCGGAGAGGATCAGCTCGCCGGCCGCCGTATCCCACTCGTAGGTGTGGGTTGTGCGGACATAATAGTCGGCCGTGCCCTCGGCCAGCATACAGAACTTATAGGACGAACCTTGCTCGACAATCTCCAGGTCGGGATGGGCGCCTCGCAGCGTGTCGATGTGGGCATAGGTCTCCTCCGTGCGGTGGCGACGCGAAAGAGCCACACGGAAATTGCGATTCGGCTTCTCATCAGCCAGGGGCAGCGGGCACCAATCGGCGATGATCTGCGTATAGGTGTAATCCGCCTCGGAGAGGGGCTTTACGCCTCGCTTAAGGAAAGCACCGCGACCCTCACCGGCCAGGTACATCTTCTCGAAATAGGGCACATAGATCACCGCCGCGATGCAACGGTTATTCTCCATCAGGGCGATATTGACCGTAAATTCGTTGTAACCCTCGATGAACTCGGCCGTGCCATCCAGCGGATCGACCAGCCAATAGAGCTCCCAATTGCAACGCTCGTCGTAGCGCATCTCACGCCCCTCCTCGCTCAGGATCGGGATGCGCGTATGACCCAGCGCCTCTCGAATCACGCGGTGAGCCGTGCGGTCGGCCACGGTGATAGGGGTTTTATCGTTTTTGAGCGAAATATCGTAGTCATCCTTATGGCCGTGGATCTTCATGATCGCCGCTCCGGCACGGACGGCAGCGTTGAACATGGCGGGCAAAAGAATGGCGTTGACTTGAGTGTCGATCATGCGCAAAGTTTTTTGACGATTCATGGTTTATTCGATGTAGTAAAGTTAAACATTATTTTAGAATATAACGAGAAAAAAGTAACAATTTTTTCAAATTTCCCCTTTTAGACGACGAAACATTCACTTTAGACTACAACACAGGGTATTCACGCCGAATCTGAGCCGTTCGCAGTCGCACCAAAAGCACCAAAAGCAGCGTAAAGAGCCAGCCGACGAACAGTTGCCAACGACCGACCGAGAGCCCCCACACGAAGGAAAACACAAGCAGCAAAGCGCTATAAACCAACAAAGAGCGCCATTTCGCGCACGATCTTTCGCGCAAGGGACTCCCCCACCACAGCACCCTCCTTTCGGCCGTCGGCAGCAAGCCGCATCCACTCGCAAAGCCTCCCTGTCGCACCAGCGCGACACGTCGCCACAGGAGGGTGCGGAGCGAGGGCAACAGGCATAGCTGATCGACCCGACCAATCGGGCGCAGAGCCATCTCCGCGGCCAGCGCCTCGACGGTCCCCACGGCCGGAAGTTCCGCCCCGCGAAGTGGCAGCAGGTAGTCGTAGGAGGCGACATCGGCAGCGGCATCGAGTTGCGATTTCTCGCCCACGGCACGGCAGTCGAGGAGCACGAATCGTCGATAGCGTCTTCGGCGCGAGCGATAAAGCCCCTGCACCCCACGCACGGGAAGTTCTCCGGAGGGGTGATAGCCGACCCGAATCAGGTGGTAGCGCGCGATGAGCGTTTCGAGGAGCGCCCCCTGCACACCGCCATCGACCACGGCCACCACCTCCAGGCGGGCATACTCCACCCCCAGGAGGCGTTCGTAACGATGCAGCGATGGTTCCCCGGCCACGAGCACCGAGATGCCGACCCCAAGCGTATCGCTACGCGCTCCGTGCATCTCGTCGAGCCACAGCCGATGCCATCGCGCCCGCTCCTGAATCCACCATACCAGTAGGGCACCACACGCTGTGAGGAACATCAGCACCCACATCACGACCATACAAGCGATGCTTTATAGGATTCCACCAAGCGCCCGAAAGCGGCCGTGCGCCGCTCCCCGAAGAGGCGCTGCACCTGCCGCGAGCTATACCCCTCCCGTGCCAGACGACGCATGACGGCATAGCGTTCCTCGCGGGCAATGCCATCCAGGTACTCGACCAGCGGACGACGTCGCAAGGGGCGATGCAGGGTCATTAACGTATCGAGGGCGGCCGCAGCCAGTTCATCGTCCGTGCGATCGGCCACCATCTGCCACAGCGCATCATCGGCCTCTTCGATCGAGAATTGGCGCACGATGGCCAGCCCCAGCCGACGCAGGTTGCCGCTTCGGGATTCGATGAGCGGACGGTAAGCTATCGGCAACAGCCCGCGACGGAGGTGGTGGAGAATCTCCCCCGCCTCGCATGGCAGCAACGAGTGTCCGAAATGCTCAATGCGGAACAGGGCGGTCTGCGGTTCGGAGGAGAGACGGATCAGGAGGGTTGCGAAGCGCACTTCGCGCGAAGCATCCTCCTCATAGTCTCCGCATGAGCGCAAAGCAAGCTCCGAAGGGGGCAGGTCGGAGAGCCGTTTGAGACAGAGCGCCCGCACGATTCCGCGCGAGAGGCGTGCCCGAACGAGCAACCGCCGATCCAGCCCATAACGCTGCACGAGCCGAATCAACGGGGCGGGATTCACCCCGTAGAGCGAGCCGTAAAGACGGGAAATGAGCCTCGTCAGGCTGCGCGTCCGCTCAACACACCGCTCCGCAGGGAGGCGCATCGGAAGTTCCTCGCCCACCAACGAGCGCACCACCTCCCCCACCGAGCGACGCACGAGCAGCTGCTCACGCGCGGCACGGCGACGACGCATCCCGACCGACAGGAGCACCACCCCCACAGCACAGCAGGCAATCATAAGCAGCGAAAGCCACCCCGCAAAGAGCACCGTCAGCATCGATCGAGCGCACGAATCACCTTCCCACGAAGGCGCGAAAGGTTCAACGGAAAACTAAGATATTGATCGACACCGCATTCGAGCAGTCCCAACACCGTTTCATCGGCCTGGTGCCACGCCACGACGTAGATCTCGGGACGACGCAACGGCCGAGGACGCACACATCGAAAGAGCGAACGCCCGCTCCAAAAAGGGCCCACCTCGAGCACAATCACCAGATCAAAAACCATACGACCGGCAAGTTGCTCGTAACGTTCGTGACTCGGGGCGAAGTGCAACTCCGCTCCCAAGCCCTGCAAAGCCACACTCAGCAGCTCGGAGCGAAGATCATCGGAGGAGTAGATCAAGATACGCGCCATAGGAAATCGTGTTTTTACAGCTCGGATGTGCGGGTCGAAAAGCGTGCCAAAAACCGCGACACAAAAAAGTTTGCAGAAAAATTGCAGATTTTTTGTTTATCAACCAAAAAGCCTCTATATTTGCAGTCCAAATTGTGTTTTTAACACGAACTTTTTAATTCAATGTACGTTATCGTAGAAATCGCAGGTCAGCAATTTAAGGCTGAGAAAGGTCGCAAGCTCTATGTTCACCGTCTCCAGGGCGAGGTAGATTCGTCCGTTAGCTTCGACAAGGTCCTGCTCGCAGACAACGACGGTCAGGTTAAAGTAGGTGCACCTG
>CAYOEE010000191.1:0-3489 GCA_964402935.1 uncultured Alistipes sp.
CTGCGTTCGCTGATGGTGGGCGTGCAGTTCACGGTGGCGATGGTGCTGATCATCATCACGGGCATCTTCTTCCTCCAATATCGCTACATGATCAACTACGATCTGGGCTTCGACCGCGAGAACATCGTCACCTTCGCCGATTACGCCCTTGCGTCCAAGTCGGAGACGATCATCGAGCGACTGCAACAGCATCCCGATGTGGTGGATGTAACCTCCTCGGGGCAGAGCCTCTTCCAGTGTATGCAGTCGTGGGGGCGTGAGTACGACGGGCACACCTTTACGCTCTATGTCAACAATGTGCGGTGGAACTTCCTCGACTTCTTTGGCTTTGAGTTGGTGGACGGCACAGGCTTTACCCCCTCGTCGGCCGAGCGCAAAGAGATTATCATTATGCGCCAACTCCACCTCGACACGGGCTATCCGCTCGGAAAGAACAGCAATAGCAACTACAACACGGTCGGCATTATGAAGGATGTGCGCCTCACCTCGGTCGGGCTGCCCAACCAATACCACGCCTTCTATTGCGGTGATAAGCCGGGCTTTTTCTATGTGCGCTTGGTCGAGGGGGCGGATGTGAAGGCCTTTGCCCAATTTGTCAAGGAGCTGACCAAGGAGTTCTCGCCCATCGGCGAGGGGGCTGATCTCTTCTACCTCAATCAGTGGGTCGAGATGCTCTACCGAACGACCAAACAGCAGCTCGTCACGATCGGTCTGTTTGCCCTTTTGGCCGTGGTGATTGCCCTGATGGGGGTCTTCGGCATCGTGCTGTTCGAGACGCAGCACCGCCGTCAGGAGATCGCCGTAAGAAAGGTCTATGGCGCAACGACGGGGCAGATGATCGGGATGCTCAACCTGCGGTATGTGTGGATTGTCGTGGGTTGCTTCGTGGTAGCCGCTCCCGTGGCGTGGGTGATCACCTCGCGCTGGCTGGAGCAGTTCGCCAACCGCATCGCCCAGCCGTGGTGGCTCTATGCCGGCGCCTTGGTGGTGGTTGTCGCCCTTACGGTCGGCCTTGTGACGCTCCGCTCGTGGAAAGCCGCCACGGAGAATCCGGCCGATGTGGTGAAGAGTTAAAGAAATTCAAAATTTAGAATGCAAAATTCAAAATGAAGCTGAGTGCTGAGTGCTGAACGCTGACCGCTAACCACTAAAAACTATGTATATCCGTAATTTTCTAACCCTGCTTCGTCGCTATACCACCTCATCGGTGCTGAATATCCTGGGGATGGCTGTGGCCTTTGCGGCGGTCTATCTGATTGCCGTGCAGGTAAAGTTTGACTTATCATATAACCGAGTAATCAAAAACTCGGAGCGCATCTACCGTTTGGAGCACCCGTCGTGGTCGGAAGATGGGCAGTGGGTCTTTTTCTGGAATCGACGCATTCCAACCGAGATGTGTGCCGTATGCCCCGAGGTGGAGGCTTCCGGCGCAATTACGATGACAGGTAGCTATGGTAATCCGCAATACCAAAATGAATACTCCGTAAAGCGCAACTCTACGATTGAGAATTTTACCATCGGTGTAGGTGGCGCCGAGCTCGGCGGATTGGCCGTCTTCCCTTTCGAGTTTATAGCGGGAGGCATTGATGAGGAGTTCAAGGCTAATATGGGTATGATTATTTCGGAGAGCGTAGCCAAGCGTTGCAACCTGAAAGTAGGCGATCGGATCAACGATGGTCGTGGTGCTGTCAATCAGGCACAACGCATCATTTCGGGTATTTACAAGGATTTCCCGAAGCCCTCTACCATCGCTCATAGCGAAGCTTATGTGATTATGCCCGACGCAAAACCCGAAGATGAGCATAACTGGGGCCAATCCTACTATGTACTGCTTCGTGAGGGTGCTTCGCGTGAGGAGGCGGAGCAGCGGATGCTCGACTATGTGAAAAACGACTGCGAGAAACGAGGATTTTCAGAGGAGGATACGGCTACGCAGCTTACCCGCATCGCCCCGCGATTAACCCCGATTGCAGACCTCTACTTCGCTGATGACACCGTGCCGGAGTGGATGCACGGAAGCCGCACGACGACCTACACGCTGATTGCCATCGCCGTGTTGATTCTCGTAATCTCGTTTATCAACTTCGTAAACTTCTTCTTCGCGTTGATTCCGAGCCGAATCCGTGCCGTGAACAACTACAAGGTTTTCGGTGCGCCCACGGTTAAACTGCGCCTGAATTTCCTCTGCGAAACCGTTGGTTTGATCCTCGTTTCGCTTTATGGCGCAGCGGCTATCGTCGTGGTGTTTGCCGATACATGGTTGGCAAATTATATCTCGACCTCGGTAGCGATTACCGAAAATTGGATCGTTGCAGGGGCGATGGTGGCCGGAATGCTGCTCTTCGGAATCCTCGTTTCGCTCTACCCCGCTTGGTACATCACCAAGTTCTCGCCCGCGTTTGTGATCAAGGGTGACTTCTCGGCATCCAAGTCCGGTCGCATCTTGCGCTATACGCTTGTGGGCGTGCAATATACCATCTCCATTGCGCTGATTATCTGCTCCTTCTTTATCTATCGCCAACATCAATATATGCTCACCAAGGAGATGGGCTTCGACAAGGAGAACCTCTTGGTGGCTACTCTGCCGTATGAGGCGGTAAATGGTCAGTGGACTCAGGTGCTGGATTACACCAAACGCGATGCGTTCGTCGATCGTCTGAAGCAGAACCCGCAAATCAAGGATATTGCCATGAGTCGTGGACCGCTGACGCAGTCGGCTATGTCGTGGACGCGCCCCCTGCCGGATGGTACAAACCAAGAGTTTAAGGTTCATGTTGTTTCGCATAATTTTTTGCAGGTGATGGGGATTGACATTGTCGAGGGGCGCGACTTTATGCCCTCCGACGAACTGACCGAAACAGGTGCATTGATCTTTAACGAAACGGCAGCCAAAGAGTTTGAGCTGACCGCCGAATCGGCCATTGACGGCCATATAGGCTGGGCAAAAACACCCGTTGTGGGCATTTGCGAGGATTTCAACTTCCAGTCGGCGCACTACGACATCAAGCCTTTCACGTTCCTGATCTATGGCAAATATGGCTTTGATCTTCCATGTTTGGCCTACATCCGCACCGTGGCCGGAGCCGATATTGCCGAGGTACGAAAACACATAGAAAAGACCGTATTGGAGCTTTCGCCAAACTCCGACCCCGCGAAAATCAAGGTGCAGTTCTTCAGCGACGAGTTGGAGTTTGTCTATCAGCGTGAGGACAAGCTCTCGACCCTCATCACGCTCTTCTCGCTGCTCTCGATTGTGATTTCGATTATTGGCGTCTTTGGCTTGGTACTCTTCGAAACGCAGTATCGCCGTCGTGAGATCGGCATCCGTCGTGTGCACGGCGCTTCGGTGGGTGGCATTTTGCAATTGTTCAACCGCAAATACCTCTACATCGTTGCTGCGTGCTCGGCGGTGGCAATCCCCGTAAGCCACTACATCATCAGTCGCTGGATGGAGCAGTATGTCTATCGCGTAGATATGTCGTGGTGGGT
>CAYOEE010000192.1:0-3466 GCA_964402935.1 uncultured Alistipes sp.
GCCCGTTCACCGCATTTCGAGTGCGGCCCGATCGACCACTCCGGCATCTCTCCAATTGCGAGTGCAAATATAGAGATAATTTTTTTATTCGTGCAAATTTCCGTCCGTTTTTTTTCGTTTTTTTCTGCTTTTGGGTCGCTTGAACCCCTCGTGTGGGCATTCCAACCGCACTTTTTGCGGAATTACCGGCCTGATAGGTTAATATTTCGAGATTTTGTGTATCTTTGTAGATAGGAAAGTAGTATCTTAAGGTATGTGTCGTCTTTTGTTCGTTTTGGGAACTCTTGGCGGATAAATTGGTCGATTCATACTAACATAGGTACAATATTCGTTAGAATGGTAAAAGAGGGCAACCCCGAAAAATGTCAAACCAAACATTTGATGTTGCTATGAAGATGAAGATGAAAATGAATCTGTTACTGCTTGCGCTGGCGACCCTGACCCTGTCGGGGTGCACCTCGGCGTTCTATGCCGCACAGTCGAGTGCCGGTGATGATCTCTATGCGATGCACAACCGCACGGAGATTGCTCGTCGCCAGCAGGCTGAGGCCGAAGCCCGCAAGGCCGAGGCGGAGGCTCGCAAGGCCGAGCTGGAGGCGTTGATTGCCGAGTCGGCAGCACGCTCCACGGAGAATACCTACTACAACCGTACGACGGGTGAGAACTATACGAGCGTCTTGGCCGACGACTACGAAAGCGCCTATGCACGTCGTCTGCGCGGTATGGATTCGCCCTCGTATCGTATGCCGTCGAGCTACATGAATGCCCGTTACAGCACGACTTTCCACTACGTTTCGGCCTATGATCCCGCCTTTTACAACGTGATGGTCATGGGTGACGAGGTTTGGGTCGAGCCGAAGTATGTGACGGCCATGTTCGGCACTTGGGGTCTTCCCACGCGCAGCTCGTGGTATTGGAACAGCTGGACTTCGCCCTGGGGGTCGCCCTCGTTCTCGATCGGCTTCGGCAATTGGGGGTGGAACATCGGACTTTCGTGGTACGATCTTTGGTTCTACGATTGGTACAGCCCCTGGTATCGTCCGTGGGGCAGCTACTACTACGGCTGGCACAACCACTATTGGCACGGTCACGGTCCTCACTGGAACGGTGGCGGAGGGTATCACCCCGGTCATCGCCCCGGATCGGGTCGCCCGGGTATTGTGCACCGTCCCTCGCAGAACCGTTATACGCATCCCTATCAGGGACAAGGCTCGACCATCAATCGAGGTCAGAGCGGTAACCGCAACTGGAGTTCGGGCATCTACCAAGGTGGCAACAAGAACCAGGGCAACCGTCTGCAAGGTTCGGGTACGGTAAGTCGTACCCCCGGCTCGTCCTCGAACAACAAGAGCTACAACAGCTCCGGCTCCTCGTCGCGTCGTAGTCGTTCGTCGGGCAGTTCCTCGTCGAACAGCAGCTGGAGCTCGGGTAGCAGCTCCTCGCGTGGTGGCGGCTATAGCAGTGGCGGAGGTTACAGCGGTGGCAGCAGTGGTGGCGGTGGTTCGCGTGGCGGATCGTCGGGCAGCAGCTCGCGCGGTCGCTAAAGCCCCCTCGACTATTACATCAATAACCCTTTAATGCAACAAGCGATGAAACGTATTACGTATTATATATATATGGTATGCGGCGCCCTGCTCCTGGCGGGGACGGCCACGGCACAAGGTCCGAGTTACGCTATCGGAGGATTGCACCTCTCGAACGACGCCATGACCACGGCTGATCTCTTCAGCCTCTCGCAGCAGCAGTTCAACTTCGGCACGGCTCGCTCGATGGGTATGGCGGGTGCCTTCACCTCGCTCGGTGCCGATATGGCCTCGATGGTGACGAATCCGGCCGGTCTGGGTATGTATCGTCGTGGTGAGGTGGCGCTGACCCCCATGATCTCGATCGCCAACGCCTCGACCCCGGGTACAGGCAGCTTCGAGAGCAACTCGAAGACCCGCTTTGCGATGGGTAACTTCGGCGGTGTGTTCAATATCTACGAGGGTTCGGGCAAGTGCCTGAGCATCAGCATGGGTATTGGCTATACGCGCCTGGCGGACTATAACTACGACTACTCCTTCAGCCAGCCGGCTGCTGCGCGTGCATCGATTGCCGATGCGATGAGTGTCATGTTAGATGCGGGCGGTGTGGGGATTAACTCCTCGGGCGTCATTGAGCAGGGTGGTCGCACGAATTGGGGTGTAGATCCCCTCTTTTGGCCGGCTGTGGCGGGCTACAAGACCTATCTGGTCGATATGAATGACAACGGGGTGTGGTATCCTGCCGAGATTGGCACCAATGCCATGATTGAAAACGGAACTTCGGTGTCGAGCCGTGGCTCGGCCGGTGAGTTTACCTGGTCGATGGGTGCCAACTTCGACAATAAGCTTTACGTCGGCCTTTCGCTGGGTATTCAGAGCATCTACCAAAAGAAGACGCTCTACTACGGCGAGGCCTACAGCTATGGGAACGGCAACGGCTACGATTCGGGCGACCTGGCGGTCGATTCGGACGGGGCGGTGCTCGACGAGGTGATGCAGGCGATGGGTATGCGCCAGCAGGTACGACTCGATGGTACGGGTGTCAATATGAAGCTCGGTGTGATCTATCGCCCGACGCCGGCGTTGCGCTTAGGTGTGGCGTTCCATACGCCGACCCTCTACAGCCTGGAGCGTCGCTACGAGATGGCCATGTCTACCGTGGCACTCGGACCGACCAGCGAGACAGATCAGACGACCCACGAGTACACCTCGGATACCGTTTCGGAGATTTTGGAGGATGACGGCCCGAATGGTTGGGAGTTTGCCTCTCCGGCACGCCTGATGGTGGGAGCCTCGTACACCTTTGGTCAGTATGCCATCCTTTCGGTGGATTATGAGCGTGCCTGGTACAACGGTATTCGCGTCAAGGGGATGCCCTATCTGCCTTATGGTCAGGGTAAGTTGGACTTCAAGCAGGACTTCAAGAACTACTTCCAGGGTTCGAACAACCTGCGCGTAGGTCTGGAGGTGCGCCCCGTGCCGAATGTGGCGTTGCGTGCCGGTTACGGCTACGTCGGTTCGATGCTCAAGGAGAAGGGTACGATCCTTTCGCAACCCGCGACCGAGACGGTGAACTACTTCACAGCCGGTGTAGGCTTCAACCTGGGTCGCTCGTGCTACCTCGACCTGGCCTACTGCTACGCCAAGAACACCTCGACGGAGTATATGCTCTTCTACGGCAATCTTTATCCCGATGTGGTGTCGAGCGAACCGGCCGAAATCTATGAAAGCGAGCGCTATACGACCGACCTGAACCGCCACAACATTGCGCTGACGTTCGGCGTGAGGTTTTAGAAACACGCTGACTATACAATTTCACGAAAATGGGGCTGCTCAACAATCGTTGGGCGGCCCTTCTTTATGCAATGGTGAAATTTTTTTCTTTTTTCGATGCAGTATTTTGCTTTTTGGCCGTTTATAGAGTAGAAACAAACAGCCGAAAC
>CAYOEE010000193.1:0-3429 GCA_964402935.1 uncultured Alistipes sp.
CGCCCTTCTTGCCTTTGCCGCCTTTTGTGCCTTTTGCGCCTTTTCGAAATTGTTAATTATCGGTTGAAATTTTTTTCTAAAGAAAAAGTTGCATGAACAACCAAAAACCGTTACCTTTGCCAAAACGTAAAAATTAAGCCCTATGACCCAACAGCGAGCCATATCCCCGACCCACAAACGTGTTAAGGCGGATTGTTTCGATCAGTCAAAGGGATTTTTGTTTTAATAGGGTAACTGTTTTCGGTTGCCCTATTTTTTTAACCAAAACGATGCCGATGAGAACGATTTTTACCCATGCGAAGCTCTATGTGGAGGGGCGATTCGTCGAAACGACCCTCACGGTGGAGGGCGATCGCATTGTCGCCATAGGTGCTGAACCGACGGATGTAGAGCGCGTAATCGACCTCGAGGGGCGCACCGTAGTGCCCGGTTTGGTCGATGTGCACGTTCACCTGCGTGAGCCGGGATTCGAGTACAAGGAGACCGTGGCTACGGGTACGGCGGCAGCCGCGCGTGGCGGTTATACGCTGGTGTGCTCGATGCCCAACCTCAAGCCTGCACCCGATTCGATGGAGAACCTGCAACTCCAGCTCGATGCCATCGAGCGTGATGCAGTGGTCAAGGTGATCCCTTATGGTTGCATCACGAAGGGGCAGATGGGTTGTGGCGAGCAGGCCGATCTGGAGGCGATGGCACCGTATGTGGTCGGTTTTTCGGACGACGGACGCGGTGTGCAGGCCGATGAGGATATGCTTCGCGCCATGTACGAGGCCAAGCGTTTGGGTAAGCCGATTGTGGCGCACTGCGAGGTGAACGATCTGTTGCGTGGCGGCTATATCCACGACGGCGAGTATGCCAAGGCGCATGGCCACCGCGGAATCTGCTCCGAGAGCGAGTGGGCGCAGGTGGCACGCGACATCGAGCTGGTGCGTCAGAGCGGTTGCCAATACCACGTCTGCCACGTCTCGACCAAGGAGAGCGTGGAGCTGGTGCGCAAGGCCAAGGCCGAGGGATTGCATGTGAGCTGCGAGACAGGGCCTCACTACCTGGTTTTTACCGATGCAGATTTGCAGGAGGAGGGTCGCTGGAAGATGAATCCCCCGATTCGCTCCGAGGAGGATCGCGCGGCACTCGTTCAGGGTGTGCTGGATGGTACGATCGAGGTCTTGGCTACGGATCATGCCCCCCACTCGGCCGAGGAGAAGGGGCGCGGGCTGGAGAAGAGTGCCATGGGTATCGTGGGTCTGGAGTGCGCCTTCGGGGTGCTCTATACGCATTTGGTCGAAAAGGGCGTGCTGACGCTCGAAAAGCTCGTGGAGCTGATGAGCGTGAATCCGCGTCGTCTGTTCGGCTTCGGAGGCGGTATCGCCGTGGGCGAAAAGGCCGACCTGACGGTGCTCGATCTTACGACTGCCTACACGATCGATCCCGAAACGTTCCTCTCGAAGGGCAAGGCAACTCCCTTTGCCGGTATGGTGGTGCGTGGCAAGGCCGTGCAGACCTGGGTGGACGGAAAATTGGTGTATGACGAAACAACGAAACAATAAAATCATAACAATGAAAGCATTTACGAAGAAACTTGTCTTGGAGAACGGCCGCGAGTTCTACGGTTACGGCTTTGGTGCCGACCGCGAGGCTGTGCTCGAGATTGTCTTCAACACCGCCGTGGTGGGGTATCAGGAGATTATGTCCGATCCCTCCTACACGGGGCAGCTGGTGGTGATGACCTATCCCCTGATCGGCAACTACGGTATGGCCGATGACGACTACGAAACGAAGAATCCGACGATGGGTGCCATGGCCGTGCGCGAGTACAACGACTCGCCCTCGAACTTCCGCTACACCCGCACGTTGAACGAGGTGCTCGAGGAGTCGAACATTCCCGCCATCTGGGGGCTCGATACCCGTGCCCTGACGCGCGTGATTCGTGACGAGGGGGTACAGAAGGTGATCCTCACGGATGCCTCGACCCCGAAGGAGGAGGCTTTGAAGCGTCTGCAGGCGTCCGAGCTGGAGCAAAATCCAGTAGCACGCGTGAGCTGCCAGAAGCGCTGGATGTCGCGCGTACCGAACCACACCTACGATGTGGTGGCCATCGACTGCGGTATCAAGAATTCGTTTGTGAAGCAGCTCAACGCCGTGGGTTGCAACGTGACGGTGCTGCCCTATAACGCCACGGCCGAGGAGGTGATGGCCTTCCGTCCCGATGGTCTCTTCCTGTCGAACGGCCCGGGCAATCCGGAGGAGGTGACGCCGACGATCGAGCTTGTGAAGCAGTTGCGTGGTCGTCTGCCGATCTTCGGCGTGGGGCTGGGTATGCAGCTCATCGCCCTGGCCTATGGCGGCAAGGTGGAGAAGATGAAGTTCGGCCACCGCGGTTGCAACCATCCGGTGAAGAACCTCGCTACGGGCCTCTTGGAGGTTGCTTCGCAGAACCACGGCTATGTGGTTTCGCCTGAGCTGCCCGGTGTGGTGAAGGTGACGCATACGAACCTGCTTGACCAGACGGTCGAGGGTTTGGAGTGCGCTGTTGATCGCGTCTTTGCCGTGCAGTTCGAGCCCGCGAGTGCCGAGGCCGAGTGCCACGATGTATTTAAGAAGTTTGTTAATTTAATGGAGGAGGGAAGAGATGCCTAGAAGAGAAGATATCAAGAAAGTGATGGTCATTGGCTCGGGCCCGATCGTGATTGGTCAGGCTGCCGAGTTCGACTATGCCGGTACGCAGGCCTGCCTGGCACTGCGCGAGGAGGGTTACGAGGTGATCCTCGTGAACTCGAATCCGGCCACGATTATGACCGATACGAACATCGCCGATAAGGTCTATATGGAGCCTTTGACGCTGGAGTATGTGGCTAAGATCATTCGCTACGAGCGTCCCGACGCCATCGTGCCGGGTCTGGGTGGTCAGACGGGTCTGAACCTGGCCGTGCAGCTGGCCAAGAAGGGTATTCTGGAGGAGTGCCAGGTGGAGATCCTGGGTACGAGCTTCTCGTCGATCGAGCGTGCCGAGGACCGCGAGTTGTTCAAGGACCTCTGCGAGCAGCTCGGTGAGCCGGTGTTGCCGTCGGATGTGGCCTCGACCATTGACGAGGGTGCTGCCATCGCCGCCAAGATCGGCTATCCGGTGGTGCTTCGCCCCGCCTTTACGCTCGGTGGTACGGGTGGCGGTTTCGTGGATAACGAGCAGGAGCTGCGCGAGATGATGCGCAACGCCCTGTTCCTCTCGCCCGTGCATCAGGTTCTGATCGAGAAGTCGATCAAGGGTTACAAGGAGATCGAGTTCGAGGTGATGCGCGATGCGAACGATACGGCTATCGCCATCTGCTCGATGGAGAACATCGACCCCGTAGGTATCCACACGGGTGACTCGATGGTCGTAGCTCCGGCACAGACCCTCACGGCCAAGGAGTTCCAGATGCTGCGCGGCTC
>CAYOEE010000194.1:0-3427 GCA_964402935.1 uncultured Alistipes sp.
ACTTAAAACCGCGCGTTTCGTCGAACTTCTCGGCCGCCTTGATCAGACCGAGGTTACCCTCGTTGATCAAATCGGGCAACGAAAGACCCTGATTCTGGTACTGCTTGGCCACCGAGACCACGAAGCGCAGGTTCGCCTTCGTAAGCTTCTCGAGGGCCTCCTGGTCACCCTTCTTGATTCGCTGGGCGAGTTCCACCTCCTCCTCCACGGTGATGAGCTCCTCCTTGCCGATCTCCTGCAAATACTTATCGAGCGAGGCGCTCTCGCGGTTGGTGATGGACTTGGTAATCTTTAATTGACGCATATCTTCACTTTTTTAGTTTTTCCGTGCGGGTTATAACGCTTTTGCGACCCTGTTTAGTACACAAAAAGGACGGTCGGCAAAAAAATCAACCAACCGTCCCTTTCATCTTCCGAATCAGGAACACCTTTTACTCAGCTCCCTTATTCAGATTCCTTTACTCGGCCCCCCGTTACTCGGCACCCGTTACTCGACTACCATGTAGGAGGCGGCGCGGCCATTGGGATAGATTCCGTCAATCGAGCGAATCTTTCCTGTTAATTTTTGCAGGTCAGACACCGAATAGACCGAACGATTGTTGATGTGGGTAATCACAAATCCCTCCTTTACACGCGCCCGAGCCAACAAACCGTCGGCCTTGATGCCGGTCACCTGCACACCGCCGCGAATATCAAGCTCTCGGCACAACTTCTCGCTTGCATCCACAAACTTTCCGCCGAGCGTCTCGCTCACGTCGATGTCCTCTTTGGTGAGGAGTTCTGTTTTACCGGCCTTATTACGCAAAGTCACCTCAAAAAGTTTCACATTGCCGCCTCTTTTTGCCGAAATTTTCACCTTGTCGTTCGGGCTGTGGCGGGCAATGCGCTCGCGGAGCGTGGCCGCATCATTCACGGCAATGCCGTCGATGTGGGTGATGATGTCGCCCTTGCGGATACCCGCCTCGGAGGCAGCTCCACCCTCCTCAACCGAGCCGACGTAGATACCGCCAATCTTCTTAATGCCGGTCTCCTCGCCCATGTGGTCGATGAAGTTCTGGTCAATGACCTGGAAGCCAATCCCCAAGAGGGCACGCTGCACCACGCCGTACTGCTTCAGATCAACCACGACCTTCTTCACGATCGCCTCGGGCACGGCGAACGAATAGCCGATATAGCTGCCCGTCTGCGACTGAATCAGCGTGTTGATGCCGACCAACTCACCGCGCGTATTGACGAGCGCACCACCCGAATTACCCGGATTGACGGCCGCATCGGTCTGGATAAAACTCTCGATCGAGAAGTCGTTCGGATCGTTCGACAACGCACCCAGCGAACGCGCCTTGGCACTCACGATACCGGCCGTGATGGTCGATTGCAGGTTATAGGGCGAACCGATGGCCAGCACCCACTCGCCCAGGCGGAGGTTATCCGACGAGCCAAACGGAAGCGTGGGCAGCCCCTGCTCGTCAATCTTCAAGAGGGCGATATCCGTTGCCGAGTCTTTGCCGATCAGCTCGGCATCGTAGGTGCGTCCGTCGTTGAGCTTCACGCGGAGCTTCGTAGCGCCATCCACGACGTGGTTGTTCGTCACGATGTAGCCATCCTCCGAGATAATGACACCCGAGCCACCTGCCTTGCGCTCCTGGTACTGCGGTTCGGACTGCCCGCGACTGCCGTAGCCCTGCGGAATACCGAAGAACTCGAGGAAGGGATCGTAGCCAAACTGCCCGCGCGAGGGCATCTCCACGCGCTGTACGGCCTCAATATTCACAACCGCCTTCACGGCATTCTCCGCGGCATACGTCAGGTCGGGATACTTCGACTCCTCGAAGGCCGTGAAGTGCGTACCGAGCTGTGTTTCATGCTCGGCCGAGGTGGTGATATACTCAATTGTCGAGGGCATCTGCTTGTTTACATACCAGGCCGACACACCTCCGGCTACGGCTGCTACAGCCGCAACACCTAAAAACATCATTACTTTTTTCATTTTTCCGTGTATTTGGTTTTACTTGGCGGAAAATTGCTTCATAGGCACTTTATAAAGGTACATTCGAGAACTTAAACGCAAAATCGGGTGCAAATCGTATGCGAGAAGAGAAAAAGTTGAAAGTTGAGAGTTGAAAGTTGAAAGTTCTTTTCGTGCTTTCATCCGCTCAACAAAAAAATGAGGAGATAGCCTGAACCGGTGGCTATCTCCTTTTTTGTTGAGCTAACTTTTAACTTTCAACTCTCAACTTTCAACTTTTAACTTTCAACTTCTACAGCTCCAGGGCGTTCTTGATCGCGTCGATCATATCGAGCTTCTCCCAGCCGAAGAACTCCACCTCGCGCTCCACCTCGTGGCCACCCTCGTAGCAGGTCACGGCCTTGGTGTAGGGACGGTTACCGAAGTGGCCATACGAAGCCGTAGCCTCGAAAATCGGGTTCTTCAGGCCGAAGCGACGCACAATGGCTGCCGGCTTCAGGTCGAAGAGCTTGGCAATGCGACGGGCAATCTCGCCATCCGAGAGGTGGCTGAGCGCGGGATTCTTCGTGTGGTAGGTATCCACAAAGACCGACAACGGCTCGGCAATACCGATGGCATACGAAAGCTCGACGAGCACCTCCTCGGCCACACCGGCTGCTACCATGTTCTTGGCAATGTGGCGGGCGGCATAGGCCGCCGAGCGGTCCACCTTCGAGGAGTCCTTACCCGAGAAAGCACCACCACCGTGCGCACCGCGACCACCGTAGGTATCGACAATGATCTTGCGACCCGTCAGACCCGTATCGCCATGCGGGCCACCAATCACGAACTTACCCGTGGGATTGACATGGAGGATATACTCCTCGCCAATAAGCTCCGCGAGCTTGTCGTTGGCACGCTCCAGGCGCGCCTTGACACGCGGAATAAGAATCGTACGCACATCCTCGCGGATCTGCTCCTGCATCTGCCGCTCGGCCTCCTTCTCCGTGAGGGTTGCCGAGGGAAGGATAAACTCGTCGTGCTGGGTCGAAACGACAATCGTATGCACGCGAAGCGGCTTGCGGGTCTCCTCGTCATACTCGATCGTCACCTGCGACTTCGAGTCGGGACGCAGGTAGCACATCACCTTGCCCTCACGACGGATGTCGGCCAGCTCCTTCAGAATCACATGCGAAAGAATCAGCGTGGCGGGCATCAGCTCGCGCGTCTCGTTGCAGGCGTAGCCGAACATGATACCCTGATCACCGGCACCCTGCTCCTCCTCCGTGGCGCGCACAACACCCTGGTTGATGTCGGACGACTGCTCGTGGATGGCTGAGAGAATACCGCAGGAGTTATAATCAAACTGATACTCGCTCTTCGTGTAGCCGATCTTCTGAATCACACGGCTGGCTACCCCCTGCACATCAATCGAGGCCGAGGAGCCTACCTCACCCGCTACCACCACAAGGCCCGTGGTGC
>CAYOEE010000195.1:0-3378 GCA_964402935.1 uncultured Alistipes sp.
GACAACGGAGCAACCACCTCGCAAATGGTCTTCCTGGCGCGACTCTACCAGGCCACGGGTGAGGCTCGCTTCCGCGAGGCCTACCTCCGCGGATTGAACTACCTTTTGGAGGGTCAGTACGAAAACGGCGGTTGGCCGCAGATTTGGCCCCATACGGAGGGCTATCATGCCCACATCACCTTCAACGACGATGCCATGGCCAACATCCTCTTCCTCTTCGACGATATTCGTTGCGGTCGCGCCCCTTACGAGGGTGATCTGATCGACAAGGCGACGCAGAAGCGTGTGTCGAAGGCCTTCGATAAGGGCATCGAGTGCATCCTCAAGTGCCAGATCTTTGTCGATGGAGAGCCGACCGTATGGTGCCAGCAACACTATAAGGATAGCTACGAGCCTGCTCCGGCGCGTGTCTTTGAGCACGCCTCCTACTGCACGCAGGAGAGTGCAACGTTGGTGCGCCTGCTGATGACGCTCCAAAACCCCTCGAAGCGCGTCAAAGAGGCCGTGCATGGGGCGATGAAGTGGTTCGATCGCTACAAATTGTCGGGGCTGAAGCTGGTGCGTACGGGTTGGCGCACGGGCGAAAGACGCGATACGAAACTCGTGGAGGATGCTGCGGCTCAACAGCCTATTTGGGGGCGTTTCTACGACTTCGAGTATTGCGAGCCGTATGTTTGCGATCGTGACGGCATCAAGCGCCGCCGCCTGGATCAGATCGGTCTGGAGCGTCGCATGGGATACAGCTGGTATGGTTCGCGTCCGGCGGAGCTTTATCCCCTCTATGAGGCGTGGGCTGAGAAACATGATCCGAAAAATAGAGTTGCCATTGACCTGAAGGCAAAGGGGGCTAACGAGAACGGACTGATCGAGCTGTATCGCAAACCGACGATCGACCGCGCGGCCTTTGATGTCGTGGTCAAGGCGGGTGAAAGCATCCAGGCCGCCATCGAACAGGCGCCCGAAAAGCCGACCGAACCGTTCAAAATTCTTATCGAGAAGGGTATCTACAACGAGAAGGTGATCATCGACAAACCGAACATTGTCCTGGTGGGCGAGGATCGTGAAGCCACGCAGATCATCTACGCCGAGGTGTCGGACAACCGTCGCATCAAGGAGTACAAGGGGCAGCCCGTCGGCAATGGTGTGATTGTGATTCAGGAGGGGGCTGACGACTGCGTGATCAGCGGCCTGACGATCTATAATAATTATGGTACGACCGTCGAGCAGACGACGCGCCACCAGATGGCCGTTTTCGGCCGTGCCACGCGCACGATTGTCATCAACTCGAATGTCTGGGCCGATGGCAACGATGCCCTTTCGCTGTGGGCACGCGATGCGGGCGGTATGTACTACCATGCCGATCTCTACCTGCGTTGTCCGGGTGTCGATTTCCTCTGCCCGCGCGGGTGGTGCTATGTGACCCGTTCGCGCTTCTACGGCGACAGCCGAGCCATGATCTGGCACGACGGCCGAGGTGACAAATCGAAGAAACTCGTCATCACCGACTCGGAGTTCGATGCCGCTTCGCCGACCCTTTTGGGACGCTACCACCACGATTCGCAGTTCTTCTTGCAGAATTGCCACTTCTCGAAAAATGTGCTCGACGGCAATATTCACTACGCCTATTCGGATAAGGTGCTCGATCCTTGCCCTTGGGGCTTGCGTGTCTATTACAACGACTGCACGCGCGAGGGTGGTCATAGCGGCTGGATGAACGACAACTTCGAGGAGTCGGCCGAGAAGCCGGTTTATTACGAGATCAACGCCCGCTGGACCTTCGATGGAAAGTGGGATCCCGAGCGTAAGATCCGCGAACTATGGTATGTGTTGGGCTATTAAAACGAGGACGTATGAAAAGAATTTTGTTGGTGATTTGGTCGCTCGTTTTTGCTGCGACGGTTTTGGGCGGGGAGCGCCCCGTGGCCTTCCCGGGTGCTGAAGGTTTTGGACGCTACGCCGTGGGTGGCCGTGGCGGTGCGGTCTATCATGTGACGACCCTCGAAGATGGCGATTGGGAGGGCACGCTCCGCTATGCCGTGGAGCGCGACGAGCCGCGTACCGTGGTCTTCGATGTGGCCGGAACGATCTTCCTGAAAGCACCACTGCGCATTACGAAAGGTCACCTCACTCTGGCCGGTCAGACGGCTCCGGGCGAGGGTATCTGCATCGCCCGCTATCCGGTGACGATCAATGCCGAACAGGTCATTGTCCGCTACCTGCGTTTTCGCGTGGGCAACGAGTCGGAGGGCGATCCCGACGGCTTGGGGTGCTCGACGTCGCGCGATGTGATTATCGACCACTGCTCGATCAGCTGGTCGGTCGATGAGAGTTGCTCGGTCTATGGCGGTGAGCGACTGACGGTGCAGTGGTGTATGATCTCGGAGAGCCTGCGCAGTGCAGGCCATAAGAAGGGGAGCCATGGCTACGGCGCTATCTGGGGTGGTGCCAAAGCCTCGTTCCACCACAACCTCCTGGCGCATCACGACAGCCGTACCCCGCGCCTTGGGCCGCATATGCGCACCCAGACGCGCGAGTGGATGGATATGCGCAACAACGTGATCTACAATTGGGCCGGTTCGGGCTGCTACGGTGGCGAGGGCATGAAAGTCAATATCATCAACAACTACTACAAACCCGGCCCTGCCACCCCGAAGGAGGGGCTGGTGAGCCACCGCATTGCTGCACCGGGTATCCGCACGACGCGCTATGTGACCGGTCGCCACGGTCGCCCCAACGGCTGGAAACCGATGGAGCACGTCTGGGGTCGCTACTATGTGGCCGGAAACGTGATGGAGGACAACGAGGCCGTGACGGCCGATAATTGGACGTTGGGTGTCTATGCCCAGATCGACAACAAGGCAAACGACAACACCTTCACCGAGGAGGTCAAGCGTCAAATTCGCCTCGAAAAGCCCCTCGAGGCGGATGTGGTGACAACCCACACGGCCGAGGAGGCTTACCGCCTGGTGCTCGACAATGCAGGATGCTCGAAGGATCGTGATGCGATTGACGAGCGTATCGTGGAGGAGACCCGCACCGGTACGGCTACCTATCGGGGTTCGGTGTCGCAGGATGCCGATCGCCTGCCCGGCTTGATCGACCTGCCCGAGGATGTGATGCCCGAGGGGGCTGACTCACCGTGGTGCAAGCTCAGCGACGGTGGCGTTAAGCGCAAGCAGTTGCGCGACCGAGATGGCGACGGAATGCCCGATTGGTGGGAACAGGAGCAGGGACTGAATCCGAAACAGCCCGATGGAAATCTCTGCACGTTGAGTGGCGAGGGATATACCAATTTGGAGGTCTATCTAAATAGCCTGGTGCAGTAGTTAAATTGAGAAGCTGTTTAAAATTTATTTGCTTCATTCTTTTACGCTCTTT
>CAYOEE010000196.1:0-3361 GCA_964402935.1 uncultured Alistipes sp.
CTGGGGCTGAGAATCCACGCCGGTTTCAATACGATGGTCGGCGGTAACAAGTCGAGCCTCGGCGCACAGGGTGTGCTGGTACGCGACGCTTCGAAGAAGGAGTGGGCCACGGTGCTCAACACGAAGAACGGCATGGTCAATACGCTCGACTCAGAGGAGACGACCTACTTCTTCAACCCCCACAATGCCGATGTGCAGAACTACATCTGCGACCTGCTGAAGGACCTGGCCGCCTACAAGGATCTGGACGGTATCATCCTCGACCGCGGTCGTTTCGACTCGATGCTGAGCGACTGCTCGGAGACGACGCTGAAGGCCTTTGAGGAGTATGTTGGCGAGACGGTTGATTTCAACAAGGATGTCCTGCCGGCCGGTTTCACGAGTACGATCAATGCCGATATGCCCTACGAGCACAAGCACCTGAAGAAGTGGCTGGAGTTCCGCGTGAAGGCGATCCACGACCTGATGACCAAGGCCAAGGAGGCTGTTCGCAGCGTGAACGAATCGGTGAAGTTCGGTGTTTATGTCGGTGGCTGGTACAGCACCTACTACGATGTGGGTGTGAACTGGGCAAGCCCCAACTTCGATACCTCGGCCTCGTTCTCGCGCTGGGCTACGAAGGAGTATATGAACTACGGTTATGCCGATCTGATGGATCATATGCTCATCGGTGCCTACGCCTCGCCGGGTAATGTCTATGGTTCGTCGGAGTGGACGATGCAGGGTTTCTGCCAGCTGGCCATGAAGTACACGGCCGGTTCGTGCCCGCTCGTATGCGGCGGCCCGGATGTGGGCAACTGGGATTCGTCGGACAGCTACACCGATGCCCAGGAGTATGAGGCGATCACCAACTCGGTGAAGGCCTGCTACGACGCTTGCAACGGCTACTTCCTCTTCGATATGATCCACCTGAAGAAGGCCGGAACGTGGCAGTATGCCAAGGCCGGTATTGATCAGGTGAAGGCATCGTTGTAAACTCAAAATTCAAAATTTAGAGTTTAGAATTCAAAATCGGGTGACACTATGAAGCGTTGGCTGGTGATGTTATGGGCCTTGATGTTGGCGTGTCCGCTGATGGCTCAATCGGGCTTTGGTGATTACTACGACTGCCGTTTGGCGGCACATACCCGCGAGGGGATGCCTACGGGAGCAGTGGTTTGGCTCGGCGACAGCCTCACGGAGCAGGCCTGGTGGGAGTTCCTCACGAAGGAGCGTCCGATGGTCAATCGTGGCATTGGTGGCGATAATACACGCGGTATGCTGGCTCGCCTACCGCAGATACTCGCCTCCTCGCCCCGCAAACTCTTCATCATGGCAGGCATCAACGACATCTCGGGCAACCGCCCCGTGGAGGAGATTGCTGCGAATATCCGCAAGATGCTGGAGATGATTCGTGAGCAAGTCCCGACGTGCGAGGTTTACCTGCAAAGTGTCATCACCGGTAACAACGAGGTGCTCGCCTACGTCTATGCCAAAGGGAAGCAGGCACAAACCGCCGCTCTCAACGAGCGCTACAAGGCGCTCTGCGACGAGGGGCTGGCCACCTGGGTCGATCTTCGTCCGCTGCTCGAGAACGAGCAGGGGGAGCTTAAGCGCGAGCTTACGAAGGATGGTTGTCACTTCCACCCCGAGGCCTATGTGATGTGGGTCAAGCACCTGAAAAAGATGAAATACCTGCGTAAATAAGACCGTGAAGCAATGAAGCGTGTAGCAGCGATTGATGTATTGAGGGCCTTGGCCATTATCGGCATGGTCATTTCGGGGCAGATGCTCTGGAATGCCGCCCTGCCGGCCTATATGTTCCATGCCCAGCTGCCACCGCCGACCTTTGCCTTCAACCCCGAAGTGCCGGGAATCACCTGGGTCGATCTGGTCTTCCCGTTCTTCCTCTTCTCGATGGGTGCCGCCATGCCGCTGGCTCTTCGTCGCCGTGAGGAGCAGGGAGCCGGCCTGAAGCAGATTGCCGCGAGTGCCCTGCACCGCTTTGTTTGGCTGGCCTCGTTTGCCATCATCCTGGGCAATACACGCATGGGGCTGTTGCAGGGTGTTGCACCGTGGGTGGCTGCACTCATGACGCTCGTCGTGTGGGGGCTGTTCTTTGCGATGTTCGTCCGCCTGCCCAAGTGGGATAAAAAGCGGAATCAACGACTCAATTGGGGTGGATTTTTTGCCCTCGTGGCGCTCACGATGCTCTACCGTCCCCTGTTCGGGGTCGAGACTTCGCTCCACAAGAGCGACATCATCATCCTGATCCTGGCCTCGATGGCCCTTTTCGGCACACTGCTCTGGTGGCTGACGCGCAACTCGCTCCCGATGCGTATCGTCCTCATCGCCGGCATGGCTCTGCTGAAGATGGCCTCCTCGATCGAGGGGTCGTGGTGCGAGTGGCTCTGGCAACAGACACCGGCCGTGTGGCTCTTCCGCTTCGAGTTTTTGAAATACCTCTGCCTCGTGCTTTCGGGTACGGTGGCAGGTGATATCATCCACCGCGCGCTCCGCACGCAGGCGACTACCGAACAGCCGCGCGAGGGTCGTTCGAGTTGGCTTACGGGGAGCTTGGTCGTGTTGATGGCGGCCCTGATCCTGACGCAACTTTGGGGGCTGTTTACCCGCGAGTTGGGATGGACGGTCGCGCTCTCGATCGGTTTAAGCATCGTAACGGGCGTAGTGCTGAAACAGCTCAAAACGGCCGAGCAACCGCTCCTCAAGGCTCTTTTTGAGCTGGGTGTTGTGCTGCTGCTGATCGGCCTGATTGCCGAACCGCTCGAAGGGGGCATCAAGAAGGATCACGCCACCATCAGCTTCTTCTTCGTCACGGGCGGCATGGCTACGTTTGTGCTCATTGCAGCCTTGGCGCTGGAGCTGCGCTTCGGGATTCGCTTCCGCGCCTTGGAGGCGTGCGGTGCCAACCCGATGTTTGCCTACACCGCTTCGGGCTATCTGATTACGCCGATCGCCACGCTCACCACGCTCTCGGTTTTGATCGAGCGCTTTGCCAACCTCACCCCCTGGTGCGGGTTCTGGCGCGGGGTGCTGTTTGCCCTCCTGGTGATTGCGATCACCTACCCCTTTACACGGAAAAACTACTATTGGAAATCGTAAAAAAACAGACGATAAGATGAAAATTACCGGAACATTCCTCGACGAGATCAGCCACGACATCCCGCACCAGAATTGGGGCGAGAAGGAGTGGGATGCCGATTTTCAGCACATGCGCTCGATCGGCATCGATACGGTGATCATGATTCGTTCGGGTTATCGCAAGTTCATTACCTACCCCTCGAAATACCTCATCGGCAAGGGGTGCTACGCCCCCTCGACCGACCTGCTGGACCTGTTCCTGCGCCTGGCGGATAAGTAC
>CAYOEE010000197.1:0-3334 GCA_964402935.1 uncultured Alistipes sp.
GCTTCGAGTTCGATGCCACGCAGTGCCCCGACCTCTTCCCCGCCTTGGCCGTGCTGGCCGCCGCAGCCGAGGGTGAGACAACGCTCTACGGCACTTCGCGCCTGACGCACAAGGAGAGCAACCGCGCCGAGACGATCGCAGAGGAGTTCCAAAAGCTCGGCATCCGGGTCGATATCTCGAAGGAGAACATCATGCGCATCCGCGGCGGAAAGGTTCACGCCACGGAGGTGGAGAGCCACAACGATCACCGCATCGCCATGGCACTGGCCGTGGCTGCACTGCGCTCGGAGGAGGGGCTGATGACAATCCACGGCGCCGAGTGCGTAGCCAAGAGCTACCCCGATTTCTTTGAACAGCTGGAGTCGATCCGCGTAAAATAAAGTGCTATGAATCAGTTTGGAAATTCGTTCCGCCTCTCGATTTGGGGCGAGTCGCACGGCGAGTCGATCGGCATCACGATCGACGGCATAAAGCCCGGCATTGCACTCTCGGAGGCCGACCTGGAGGCCGACCTGAAGCGTCGTCGCGCAGGGGCTGTCGGCACGACACCTCGCCGCGAAAGCGACCTGCCTCGCATTGTATCGGGGCTTTACGAGGGGCACACCACGGGAGCACCCCTCACGATTCTCTTCACGAACGATGACACCCGCTCGAAAGACTATTCGCTTTTTACCCACCACTTCCGCCCCTCGCACGCCGATCGGGTGGCACGGGTCAAATACAACGAGCAGAACGATCCGCGAGGCGGAGGCCACTTCTCGGCTCGCCTTACGGTAGCCTTGGTAGTCGCAGGTGCGGTGGCCAAGCGATTGTTGCCCGCTGAGGTCAGCTTCTCGACCCGCCTCTGCTCGGTGGGGGGCGAGCACGATTCGGCTCGTTTCGAGGAGGCAATCCGCGCAGCACAGGCCGAGGGCGATTCGGTCGGTGGCGTGGTTGAATGTCGCATCGAGGGCATCCCGACCGGTTGGGGCGAACCGCTTTTCGATTCGGTCGAGAGCGTTGCTTCGCACCTGCTGTTTTCGATCCCTGCCGTCAAGGGCGTGGAGTTCGGGGATGGCTTTGCGGTTGCCGCCCGTCGTGGCTCGGAGAACAACGATCCGATTCTCGATGCCGCGGGGACAACGGCCACCAACCATGCCGGCGGTATCGACGGAGGTATTACCAACGGCAACCCGATTGTGGTGCGCGTAGCCTTCAAGCCGACACCCAGCATTCACCGCGAGCAACAGACCTTCGACACGGCCTGCGGAGGCATCGAGCCGCTGCAAATTCCGGGTCGCCACGACGCCTGCATCGCTCTGCGCGGGCAGGTTGTGGTCGAAGCGATGATGGCCATTGCTCTGGCCGAACTTCTCTTACGCGCCTAAATCATGCAGGCACAAGCGCTTATCCATACCCTTAAAGCGACTTGCCTTGCGCTCTACGACGAGCGGGAGGCGGAGCAGATTGCCCTTTTCACGGCCGCCCACCTGGTCGGATTGGGCGACCACACAGCCCCTTTAAAAGCCGATCCGACACGCGATTGGGAGATCGACGAAGAGCGCACTCGGCAGGTAGCCGAACGACTGGCCTCGGGCGAGCCGATGCAATATATCATCGGCCACACCGACTTCTTCGGACGGGATTTCCGGGTCGATCCGCGCGTCTTGATTCCCCGCCCCGAGACCGAGGAGCTGGTGGATCGGATTCGACGCGCTGAGCAAAGCGCACAACAGATTCTCGACATCGGTACGGGTAGCGGTTGCATCGCTATTTCGTTAGCTCTCGAACTCCCGACGGCGCGTGTTGCGGCCCTCGATCTTTCGGCCGAGGCGCTGGAGGTAGCTCGTCGCAATGCCGAAAAGCTCGGCGCACGGGTCGAATTTCACCAAGGGGATGCCCTGCACGAGTTGGAGAGACAGTTTCCACGCGAAACATTCGATGTGATTGTTTCGAATCCGCCCTATGTCCCGGCAAGCGACCGAGCGACCATGCACCGCAACGTCGTGGAGCATGAGCCTTCGCTGGCACTCTTCGTCCCCGACGAAGATCCGCTCCGTTTCTACCGCGCCATTGCCCGCGCAGGACAAACCCTGCTGAAGGAGGGAGGCGCACTCTACTTTGAAATTTACCACGCCCTATCCGAGGAGATGATTCGTCTTGTCGAGGGGCTGGGTTATACGGAGGTCGTCGTACACCGTGACCTGCAAGACAAACCGCGTATCTTATGTGGCAGAAAAAGCACGAAATAAAGGAGCGCAAGGTGCGCACCAAGACACCCGACGAAGCCCTCTCGTCGCTCATGCGCCTCTGTGCACGAGCCGAGAAGTGTGAGGGGGATGCTCGTCGTTTGATGCGCGGCTGGGGAGTCGAGGAAAAGGCGGCCGAGGCGGTTTTGGCACGGTTGGTGCGCGACCGTTTTATCGACGACAGGCGCTACGCCGCGATGTTCGTGCGCGAGAAGATCAACCTGAGCGGCTGGGGAGCCTACAAGATTCGCACGGCCCTCAAGCGCAAAGAGGTGGCCTCGGAGCTGATCGAGGAGGCACTCCGCCAAATCGAGCCTGAGCAGCAACGAAATCGCCTCGACGAGCAGCTGCGACGCAAGCTGCGCACCCTCAAAGCAAAAACACCTTACGAGCTGAAGGCCAAGCTGATTCGCTACGGGCTTTCGCTCGGTTACGATTACGAAGCGGTGCTGGACGCCGCCGCCCAAACACTCAATCAAGCCGATACATCATGCGACGAATACTCTTTTTAATAACACTTCTGACGCCTTTTGTGCTGACGGCACAAACAACCCTGAATCCCGCTGATTACATCTACCCCATCCGTGACGTGGCCGGACTTTATTCGGCCAATTTTGGCGAGATGCGCCCGGGGCACTTCCATGCCGGCATCGACATCAAGACCGACGGTGTGGAGGGAAAACCGCTCGTAGCCGTGGCGGATGGATATGTTTCGCGCATCGTGGTACAGGCCGGCGGCTATGGGCGCGCCATTTACCTCACGCTCCACAACGGCCAGACGGCCGTCTATGGTCACCTGCAACGCTTCCGCCCCGACATCGAGGAGCGGATGCAACGCGAGCGCTACGCACGCCAATCGAACAGCGTCGATCGCTGGTTTACGGCCGAACAATTCCCCGTCAAGCAGGGCGACCTGATCGGTTACTCGGGTAACAGCGGTTCGTCGGGCGGTCCGCACCTGCATTTCGAGCTGCGCGACACGAAGGATCAACGTCTGCGTAATGTCGTGAGCGAGGGGATCATCACCCCCATCGACTCGCTCCCGCCCCGCTTCATGAAGCTGCATTATATGGAGATCGACTCGCTCCCGTCGGGGGTATGCGTAC
>CAYOEE010000198.1:0-3321 GCA_964402935.1 uncultured Alistipes sp.
TCCTCGACCGTCAGGTCGGTATCCTTCACGATGCCGCGCTTCTCCTTCTGCTTCTCGATGATCTCCTCGAAGGGATCCTGATCCTCCTTCGAAGCGGGCTTCATCTCGAGTACCACGTCACCATACATCTGTACGAAACGGCGGTACGAGTCCCATGCGAACCAGGGGTTACCGCTGCGCTTGGCCATCGCCTCGACAGCCTCGTCGTTCATACCCAGGTTGAGGATCGTATCCATCATACCCGGCATCGAAGCGCGAGCACCCGAACGTACCGACAGCAGCAGGGGCTGCTGCTTGTCACCGAACTTGCAGTTGGTCAGCTTCTCGATGTTGGCTACAGCCTTCTCTACCTCGGGCTTGAGCAACTCTACAACTGCCTCCTTACCCTGTGCGTAGTACTCGGCGCAGGTGTCCGTCGTGATCGTGAAACCCGGAGGTACGGGCATACCGATGAGGTTCATCTCAGCGAGGTTTGCACCCTTACCACCCAGCAGCTCACGCATCTTACCATTACCCTCGGCCTCCTTGTTACCGAAGGTATAAACTCGTTTTACGTCTGCCATAAAATGATAGTGTTATTAAAAAAATATTGAAAATTGTTTGTTGTTTTTCACTTTTTGCCGACAATTGCACCCTTGCAATCGCCGAGATGCGAATTTAGCATATTTTTTTGGTCTATGCAAGAAAAAACTATTCAATCTCGCACCAAATGGGCAGGTAGGCCCCTACACCTTTGGTGTAGCGATTGCCTTGGAAGGTCGGAATGGGTTCGCCCGAGTAGGGGTCGAGCCACTCACGACGAATCACGACACGCCCCGGTTTGTCGTTTGTGACAAGGCGCGTGAAGATGCGGTCCCGCATCCGCCATTGACCTCGGTAGATGCGATTTCCCTGCCCGCGAAGTGCCGCTGCCGCGAGGCGATCGTGCAGTCCGTAGGGGCGCGGATCAAGCCCGTAGAGTTTGCCCATGACGATCATCTTGCGCGTCGGAGCCTCGTCGATGCAGGTTTTGATATGCTCTTCGGCAAAACGACTTTCGGTGCAGAGGATGATGTCAAGCAGCTCGTTGCGGTAACGTGCTTCGATGACGAGGGCCGAACGTTGCACCTCGGCGTGGAGCGGTTCCAGCCGATCGGCAAAGTAGAGTAGGGCAAAGTCCATGCCGTTGAAGGCGTTGCTTGTGCGGTGCAGGTAGGTGTAGTCACCCGTAAGACGCGAGGCGATGTCGCGCACCACCTGCTCGTTCTCCACGCCATAGAGCGCCACGACATCACAACGCAACGAGTCGATCGTGGCGACAACCTGGTTGATTTTCAGCTCATAGCGCTCGCTGCTCCAGCCGTAGCGCCCTTTGGGCGTAAAATCCGTGTCGTCGTAAAAGAGCGAGGGGATGGTGTCGTAGAGTCGATCCACGTCGTAGTAAGCCATGCGAAGCTGAGCCGTGCTCGTTTCGGCTGAACCCAATACGAACAGCAAACCTATTAGCCAAGCATAGCCGATTTTCTTCACAACCAATTCTAAATTTTGAATTTTACATTTTGAATTGCGAATGATTCGTGAAGCGAATTATTCACAGATAACTCCCGAGCCGATCAGCTCTTCGCCGTCGTAGAGGGCGGCAAACTGACCTGCCGTGATGCCGCGTTGCGGCTCGTCGAAGAGGAGGTAGAACCCTCTCTTGCGTCGGTAGAGGGTGGCCTGTTGCAGGGGTTGGCGGTAGCGGATGCGCACCGCACAGCGGAGTTTTTCGCCCTCCGCGATTGCCCGATCAGGATCGACCCAATGCATCTCTTCGGTGTTGATTTTCAGTGCCGGACGCCAAAGACCGCGGTGGCTGTCCCCCTCACCGACATAGATGACGTTCTCTTTGACATCGGTGGCCAGGATAAAGAGCGACTCTTTGCGTCCGCCGATGCCGAGTCCTTTGCGCTGGCCGATCGTGTAGAAGTGCGCCCCGTTGTGCGTGCCGATCTTCTTGCCGTCGCGTACCGTGTAGTGCCATGCCTCGGCGAGTGCGTCGAGCAGTTCGTCACTCGGCTCTTCGTTGGGGGCAGGGTAGGGCGGGCGACGGTCGAATTTCGGCCATTCGGTCTTGATTTCGTGGATGTTGCCCACCTTTTTGGCGAGCTTTTGTTGCAGGAAGGTGGGAAGATCGACCTTCCCGACGAAGCAGATGCCCTGCGAATCTTTGCGCTTGGCCGTGGCCAGCCCCTGCTCGGTGGCGATACGACGCACCTCGGGCTTGAGAAGGTGGCCGATCGGGAAGAGGGCGTAGCGCAACTGCTCCTGGGTGAGCTGACAGAGGAAGTAGCTTTGATCCTTGTTCGGGTCACTGCCGGAGAGCAGGTGGTAGCGCTCCGTCCCGTCGGGGAGTGATGTGACGGTTTTACGGCAGTAGTGCCCCGTGGCGACATAGTCTGCGCCGAGTTTCAGCGCCTCCTTCAGGAAGACGTCGAACTTAATTTCGCGGTTGCAGAGCACATCGGGATTGGGCGTGCGCCCCGCCTCGTACTCCGCGAACATATACTCCACCACGCGCCGGCGATACTCCTCCGAGAGATCCACCACGCGCAGGGCAATATCGAGCTTCTTGGCCACCAGCTCGGCAAAGACGCGGTCGTCGTGCCACGGGCAGTCGCCCTCCAGCGTGCCGGTCGTGTCGTGCCAATTGACCATAAAGAGGCCGATCACCTCGTGCCCCTGCTCCTTGAGGAGATAGGCCGCCACCGAGGAGTCCACGCCTCCGGAAAGTCCTACTACTACACGCGCCATAACTTGTTAATCGATAAGTCCTTCGGGGAGGATGAATTTGATTTGTTCGTGCTCGAAGTCGATGCCGCCGATCATCTCGTCCACGGCCGGCACGAGCACCTCGCGCCCCTCGATCGTAAGCTCGAACAGGGGGTTCACGTCGTTATCGATATAGTCGGTCAGGCGGCCCGTGAAGCTGCGCTCGGTCGCCGGCTCGAAGATCGTGGCTCGGAAGCCGATGAGGTCTTCGAGGTAGAACTCATCCTCCTCGCGCTCCTCGTCCTCCACTTCAATCGAAAACTCCTTGCCTACAAGCTCCTCGGCGCGGCGTTCGCTATCCATGTCGGCAAAGCGCACCGAGGCACCCGAAGCACCCACATACTCGAACTCGTCGCAGTAGAGAGGCACCTCCAAGCCGTCGATCTCGACGATCAGGGGGGTAGTTTCGGGGTTGAAATCCTCGGGGAAGGAGGCATAGAGCGTCAGGCGCAGACCTCCGCCCGTGCCGAAGAGTTTGTTGATGCGACCACAAAGCGTCATAGATGCAAATTCAAAGTTTGGAATTTAGAA
>CAYOEE010000199.1:0-3298 GCA_964402935.1 uncultured Alistipes sp.
CCTCCGTCATCATCTTTTTGATCATTTTGTTTTTAGTTTTATTGGTTTTAATAATGATTTTAACGATTTTAAGGAAATTAAAGATATTAATGATTTTAAAGATATTAACGATTCTTTAATTTCATTACTCTCTTTAATCTCTTTACTATCTTTACTCTCTTTATTTTTTCCAATTATTCGTTCTTGCTTCTTTGCGTTCTCGGCTCAACTGCTCGCGGAAACCACCCTCGTTGAGAAACTTGGCGTGCATGCTTTGCAGTAGGCGAAAGAGCAGAAAATCGGTTTGACAAATCATGATGATTGCCAAATTGGCCATCTGCTCCGCGTTGTACGGTTCGGCTAACGCACTGTAAAAGGTCGTGTCGTTGTGCTCGAAGCCGACTTGGCGCAAACGGATAAAGTCGGGGTCTGTCTCCTCCCACTGGCGGAGCTGATGGGTACGCAAATAATCCTCAAAATCGACTTTCAGCTCATGGAGACTGGCTTTCGCTACATTAGTCAGCTTGAGTGCAGTCTCAACCGAAGTGGGGTAGGCAGCTTGCCCCTCGACAATATTCTGTTTGCCTGATCGCGCAGCTTGGATCATCTGATCGACGGTTCGATCTTTGGGCGAAAGATACCGCGAGCAAAACAGGTGTGTCAAATCAAAAACGGCTTCAGCCTTTTGATAGCACGCCAATTGTTTGTAGGCGGGAGTCCGAAACGAAGAGTGCTCCATGGTGCGCGTCGCATTTAGGATTACAAAGTTAGTGTATTTAATCGAAAATGTACGCATAAAAGGAAAAAAAATAGCAAAAATCGACTTTTTGCTATTCTCTTTTTCAACTCTTTAGTTGCCTTTAGCCTCCTTTAGTCGCCTTTTCCTAATTCTAAATTCTACATTTTGAATTTTGGGCTAAATTTTATTTAGCGCAAAATGTCGGGTCGAGGCATCGAGGCGGATGGCGATAAACAGCAGGATTGTAAAGGCGATCAGCGACGAACCGCCATAGCTCATAAAGGGTAGCGGAATACCCATCACGGGCATCAGACCGATGGTCATGCCGACATTGACCAAGACGTGGAACAGCAGAATTGCCGCCACGCAGTAGCAGTAGATGCGTCCGAAAGGCTCTTCCTGCCGTTCGCCCATCTTCATCAGGCGCAGGATCAGGCAGGCAAAGAGCGTGAGGATCGTCAGCGTGCCGAGGAAGCCCCACTCCTCGCCCACGGTGCAGAAGATGAAGTCGGTATGGCGCTCCGGGACGAAGCCGTATTTGATCTGCGTGCCCTGCAAGAATCCCTTGCCGAACAGACCGCCCGAGCCGATGGCGATTTTCGACTGATTGACATTGTAGTCCGCGCCGGCGGGGTCATTGACGATGCCCATAAAGCTCAGAATGCGGTTTTGCTGGTGGGGTTCGAGGGCGTTGAAGACCTGCTCGACCGAGAGCAGGAAGAAGACCGAACCGATGTAGAGTGCCAGCGTGATAAAGGTGTGGGCGATCTTAAAGCGCAGGGCGTAGATCGCAAGGCCGACGGCCGAGGTGAGCGAGACGATCAGCAGCGAGGCGTAGAAGCTCAGCCCCCGATCGAACAAAAGCCCCGTGAGGATCATCAGCACCATGGCGGCGAGCAGCAACGAGGCCACGAAGATGATGCGCGAACGCACCTGGCCGCTCATCATCACCTCCGAGAAGGTGTAGAGGCCGATCAGCAGCAGCAAGAGTGCCAACGGCGAGAGGAGGAACGAGGCGATAAAGAGCGAGGCAAGCATCAGGAAAGGGATGCAGAGCCACTTGTTCAGACCCTCGCGGTAGAGCACAAAGAGGAACGAGCCGAGCACCAGTCCCGAGCCGGTATCGTTCTGCAAAACAATGATCAGCAGGGGCACGGTAAGCAACATGGCGACCTTCATCAAATCGCCGATGCGCGAGATCGAGAAGGTGTATTCGCTCATCAGGCGCGCCATGGCCAATGCCGTGGCAATCTTCGCAAACTCAACGGGTTGCACATTGAACGATCCGAACGAAATCCACGCCTTGGCACCGTTGATCTCCTTGCCGATTGCCAAGGTCGAGAGCAGCAACAAGAGGCCGATGATATAGGCCGGATAGGCCCACATGTGGTAGTAGCGGTCGTCGATCAGGAGCACCGTGATGGCCACCACGGCAGCCACGGCGATCCACACCACCTGCTTCATGTAGAAGTGGGCAAAGGAGAAGATGTGCGGCACCGTTTCGTCGTAGGTGGCAGCCGCAATCGAGAACCAGCCGACGAGGACGATCAGTGCATAGAAAAGCACCGTCCAGCGGTCCACACCGCTAAAGAGCGATCCTGTACGATTACTTCTTGTCATAGGCCGGGTAGTAAATTTTCATCTCTTTGATGCGTTTCACCAGCTCCGGACGGCGAATCGTATCCGTCAGGTAAAGCTCCTCCAGGAGGCTGGCGATCGGAAGTGCCACCGTAGCTCCGAAACCGCCATTCTCGACATAGACCGAGATGGCGATCTTCGGGTTGTTCTTCGGGGCGAACGAAAGGAAGGTCGAGTGGTCCTTGCCGCGCGGGTTCTGGGCCGTACCCGTCTTGCCGCAGACATCGTACCCCTCGAGACGTGCCTGGGTCGAAGTACCGGCCACGTTCACGCCCTGCCACATACCCTCGACAATCGGCTCGAAGTGCTTGGTATCGACCATCGTGTACTGTTTCTCGTAGAAGCGACGATCGAGCGAATCTGCCCCCTCGACCGCCTTGACGATGTGGGGGATGTAGTAGTAACCGCGGTTGGCGATGATGGCTGCCAGGTTGGCCATCTGGAGCGGGGTACACCCCAGCTCGCCCTGACCGATCGAGAGCGAGAGCACGGTGAGCGAATTCCAGGAGTCGTGATAAACGCGGTCGTAGAACTCGCGCGTAGGGACATAGCCGCGGTTCTCGTCCAGGAAGTCCGAGTCGAGCTGACGGCCGAAACCGAAGCTCTTCACATAGTCGTACCACACCTCGTAGCCCTTCTTGATGCTGCCGTACTTCGGATTCTCCAATATATCGCGGAAGACGTAGCAGAAGTAGGCGTTGCACGAGGTGGCGATGGCAAATCGCAGGTCGGCCGGCGAGGCGTGTGCGTGACAGGCCACACCGTGCCCGACCTTATAACCGCCGTGGCAGGGGTGGAGGTCGGAGGGCTTCAGCACCCCCTCCTGAAGACCGATCAGACCCTGCACGAGCTTGAAGGTCGAGCCCGGGGGATACTTACCCTTCACGGCTCGGTTGAACATCGGGTTGCGCTTGTCGTTCAGGTGGCGGATGTAGTTGTTGC
>CAYOEE010000200.1:0-3277 GCA_964402935.1 uncultured Alistipes sp.
ATTTAATTTTGAATTCTACATTCTACATTTTCCTAATTTTCCACTTTAATCATCTCCACGGGATTCGCGCTTGCCGTGCGCCAAGTGCGCAGAACAAGGATCGCATAGACGATCACGAGCACCAGCAGTGAACCCGCGGCAAAGTTCCACCAAGCCGGCTCTTCGTACATCGTTTCGAGCAGTTGTACATAGCGACGACCGCCCCACACAGCACCCGCTACGCCTGCCACAACGGCCGGCAGGATGATGCGCGAAAGGTTGAGGCTCAGCAGACGCAACACCTCCGCAGTCGTAGCTCCGCACACCTTGCGCAGGGCAATCTCCTTGCGACGACGATCCATCTCGCCCGCGATGTAGCCCACCAGACCCAGCAGCGAGATCAGGAGCGTGGCAAACGTTACGATCAACACATTGTTGCGCAGTTGATCGCGGAAGGCAAAACGCTCCTTTACGCGGTCGGCATAGGGGACAATCGTGTACTCCCAATCGGAGGGATAGTGCGCCTTGATGACCTTGTCCAACGCCTTGATGTGGTCGGCCGAGAGCGATTGCAGGCGCATCGAGAGCTGGAAGGTATCCTTCATTTGCTCACGCCCTGCCACGGGTCGCCACGGCAGACGTGCCACGGCCAGCGGAATCACAAAGCCACCCGCCTGTTGGAAGTCGCGCACCACGCCGACAACCTCGTTCAGTCCGCCCTGATAGAAATGTTTGCCGACCGCCTCGCCGACCTTCCAGCCGTGCTGACGGACAAACTCTTCGTTCACGATCATCTTGTAGGCGTTGTCCTGCTCGGTGAAGTTACGCCCCTCGACGATCTCCATCTGCATCGTGGGGATGTAGTGCTCGTCGAAGTACTCTCCGCGACACGAGAAGAGTAGATTGCCCTGCTCGTCGCGCACCGGATCGCCCCAATAGCCCCAAATTGGGTATTGGTACGAGAAGGCGGCCTCCTCGACAAAGGGAAGACGACGCACCTCCTCGATGAGCGTCGTGCGCTCTGCGGCGGTGGCGTGGAGGTTGATCGACACCACGCGGTCGTATTGGTAGCCCAAATCGGCCTTCATCACATAACCCGCCTGCTGTGCCGTCACCAAGAGGAAGCAGATCACGCCCGTCGTGCAGGCCACCTGCACCATGAGCAGGGCGCGTTTCCACCATCCGCGGTTATCCCCTCCGCGACGGAAGGCATATTCGAGTTTGACGGCCGAGAAGAGCACCGCCGGCACGATACCCGCCACCAGGAAGCTCACGAGGCAGACCGTGGCCGGAATCCAGATGCGCTCCCACGCAAAGAGGTCGCTGAGGTAGTAGCCCAGCAGTTGGTGAATCTCGGCGTGGAGTGAGGCGAGGATAAAGATCGCCAAGCCGATCGAGGCAACCACCATCAACAGCGTCTCGACCAAGAGCATCCGGAAAATATCACCGCGCGAAGCTCCGTTGCAGCGCAACATGGCAATCGTGCGACTACGCTCGGAGAGCGACGAGAGGGTCAGCAGTACATAGTTTAGGCAGGCCACCACCAGTGCCAGTACGGCCAAAAGACCGTAGATCGTCTGCGTCGAGCGGTGGTTATTGTCCACATAGTAGGCATCCTCGATCGGCACGAAGAAGAAGGACATCTGCCACTCCTTCAAATAGGCCGTCAAGCCGTGTGCCTCGGCAAAGGCCGTGAGTTGCGACTCCACCTCCACGATCTCGGCACCCTCGCGGAGCTTGATGAAGGTGGGGAAGCTGTCACCACCCAGCCACAGCTCCTGCTTGGGGTCGTAGCGCAACCAGCAGAGCAGGTCAAAATCATTGAGCGGGGAGGTTGCGGGCGGTGTGCGGAAAACACCCGCCACGAGGCGTTGCTCGTCGCGCCCGGCAATCTCGAGCACCTCACCCAGCGGATCCTCTTCGCCGAAGATTCGCTTGGCCAGTCGCTCGGAGATCATCACCTCGTTGTTTGCCAACCCCTCGGCCGAGAGAATTCGTTTCGGATCACCGCTCACGACCCCGAAATCCAAGACCGTGAAGAAGTCGCTGCCGACGTGCGACATGACCGTCTCGACCGTGCCGCCACCCACCTTGAGTTGCAGGAGCTGGTCGGTGCAGTGGGTGGCCGCCTCGATCTGCGGAATATCGGCCGCCAGATTGGGGGCTAACGGGCGCACCATCATGTGACTGATGCCGAACTGCGGCGAGGTCGAGAAGACCTGATAGACCCGCTCGCGGTCGGGGAAGAAGCGACCATACGAGAGATTTAACCCCACATAGGAGCAGATCAGCAGGGCGACGATCAGACCTACGGCCAACGAAACGAGGCGCGTCAGGGAGTTCCCGCGATTTTTCAACAGATAGCGAAACGAGTAGTTCAGGCTTTTCATATTTGGTATTTCTTTAATTTTGAATTCTAAATTCTAAACTTTGAATTTGTGGTGTGGGAGGCGGTCAAGCCAACCCACACCTGAAACGCTTAGGTGAACTTTTTATAAGCGGGATTTTACGTCGGTGACGATCTTACCGTCGAAGAGGCAGATCGTGCGGCCGGCATACGAGGCATCGTGCTGCGAGTGGGTCACCATGATGATGGTCGTGCCCTCGCTGTTCAGCTCCTTGAGGAGCGTCATCACCTCCTGGCCGTTCTTCGAGTCGAGGTTACCCGTCGGCTCGTCGGCAAGGATCAGCTTGGGATTCGACACCAAGGCACGGGCGATGGCCACGCGCTGCTGCTGACCACCGGAGAGCTGCTGCGGGAAGTGGTCGGCACGGTGCGAAATGCTCATGCGGTCGAGCATCTTCTTCACGCGCTCCTTTCTTTCGGCGGGCTTCACACCCATATAGATGAGCGGCAACTCGACATTCTCTTTGACCGACAACTCGTCGATGAGGTTGAACGACTGGAAGACAAAACCGATGTTTCCTTTGCGGAACGTGGTGCGATCCTTCTCCTTCAGGCCGCCCACCTCGTGACCGAGCAGTGTGTAGGAGCCACCCGTGGGGTTATCCAACAGACCCAAGATGTTCAGCAGGGTCGATTTACCGCAACCCGAAGGACCCATCACGGCCACAAATTCACCCTCCTTAACCTCGAACGATACACCTGCCAATGCGATTGTCTCGATCTCCTCGGTGAAAAAACTCTTCTGCAAATTCTCTACTTTTAACATAGCTGTAATTGTTTTTAATTGGTTTAGAAACTGTTTTAAATTTATTTACTTCATTCTTTTATGCTGTTTACGACTCTTTTTTCGGCTGATTCTCGTTACATAGGAATCCCTATGCGCCTCAAATC
>CAYOEE010000201.1:0-3275 GCA_964402935.1 uncultured Alistipes sp.
GCGCAGGTGATCCGGGTCGGTGTACATACCCATCACCTTCTTCTTTACATCGGCTGCCGTATCCGAGAGGTAGATGCAGTTACCCAGCGATTTGGACATCTTGGCCTTGCCATCCGTACCCGGCAGACGCATGCAGGCGGCATTTTCGGGCAGCAGAATCGACGGCTCGACGAGCGTCTCGCCATAGAGCGAGTTGAACTTGTGGACAATCTCGCGTGTCTGCTCGACCATCGGCTCCTGATCGGCACCGGCCGGCACGGTCGTGGCGCGGAAAGCCGTGATGTCGGCGGCCTGCGAAATGGGGTAGCAGAAGAATCCGACGGGCAGACCCTGCTTTTGGGTCGTATCGCCCGCCTCGGCTTGCTCCGAGAAGCCGCGCAGAATCATCTCGGACTTCACGGTCGGATTGCGTTGCAGACGTTGCACCGTCACGAGGTTCATGTAGTAGAAGCACAACTCGCACAACTCGGCAATCTCGCTCTGGATGAAGATCGACACCTTGTCGGGATCCAAACCGGCCGAGAGGTAGTCCAGAGCCACCTCGATGATGTTCTGGCGCACCTTTTCAGGGTTGTCCCAGTTGTCGGTCAAGGCCTGTGCATCGGCGATCATGATGAAGATTTCGTCGAACGTGCCCGAATTCTGCAACTCGACACGACGACGCAGCGAGCCTACATAGTGACCCAAATGAAGACGCCCCGTGGGACGGTCGCCCGTAAGGATGATTTTCTTGTTGTTTGCCATGTATTTGTGATGTTTTTTTGTTCTTGTAAGGTATAATTTCTTGCGAAAATAAGAAAAATCTTGCGCCTACGGAAAAATAGTTTGTGCATATAGATTTTTTTTATACCTTTGTTATAATTCAATAGCTCGATATTATGACGATAATCCAACTTGAATACTTGTTGGCGGTGGCCAACTGTGGCAGTTTTTCGCAAGCCGCCGAGCACTGTTTTGTGACCCAGCCTTCGCTCTCGATGCAGGTGAAGTCGCTGGAGGAGGAGCTGGGTGTGGTGCTCCTGGATCGTTCGAAGAAGCCCGTCGTGCCGACCGAGGCCGGTGAGGTGGTTTTGGAGCAGGTGCGCGAAACGCTACGTTCGTTCAACTACATCCGCGAGGCGGTGCACGAATTGAAGGGCGAAACGGCCGGCAAACTGCGTCTGGGCGTAATTCCGACCATTGCCCCCTACCTCATGCACCGCTTTATGCCCACCTTCGTGAAGGAGTATCCGAAGGTCGAGCTGGAGATCTCGGAGATGAAGACGGCCGATATCGTCGAGGCGCTGAAAAAGGATCGACTGGATGCGGCACTTGTGGCCGGAGGAACGTGCGGAGAGGGTATTCAGGAGCACGATCTGTTCAACGACCGCTTCTGGCTCTATGTTTCGCCCGAAAATCCCCTCTACGAGCGTTCGAATGTCCGCATCGAGGATATTGATTTGAAGGATCTGGTGATCCTCTCGGCCGGTAACTGTATGCGTGATCAGATCATCGAACTTTGCCAGGCCAAGCGCCAGATGCCCTCGCACTTCTCGTTCGAGTCGGGTTCGCTCGAAACGCTGATGCGCATCGTCGATTGCACGCAGGCGCTGACGATCATCCCCGAGATGGCGATCGACTTTATCCCCGAAAATCGCCGCGATCGCGTGAAGCAGTTGGCCAAGGGGGCTACCTCGCGCAAAATTTCGGTGGCCGTGCGGCGCACCTATGTCAAAGGGTCGATCATCAAGGCCCTGAACGAAACGATCCTAAGGTGTGTCGGTGCGTAGTGTCTGTCTCTTGGTTTGTTCGTTAAGCCAATTTTTTTTTCTTTTTCCGATGCAGTATTTTGCCTTTTGGCCGTTTATAGAGTAGAAACAAACAGCCGAAACACGATTTGCAACTAAAAAAATAGCAAAACGCAACTAGCGTATTGATAAAATCACTATATCAACTGGGGTTAGGACGGCCGAAATAATGGTTATTACCAAAGTGGTGTATTTAATGCAGCTGCTGCGTATGAATATGATGGTTCTTCAAATGGAGCTACTAACAATTACACGACAGGATTGCAAATTCTGACCGGTATTTGGAATGATGATGTAAACTAATATAAACACTAATATTTAATTTATGCAAGCTATGAAAAAGTTATTTATTCTTTTGTTGGCCGCCATGGCATTTGTTGCTTGCAACGATGAAGTAGAGGATATTGATTACAGCACCTGGACGGTGGAGGAACTGCTGACGACGGGTGGTGGTATTGATTATTTGGTGTCGCAGACCAAAGAAATTAACTACGACGAGCTGAACGATCGACTAAAAACGGAAGTGTTGTCCTATTCGCTGTATCATATTTTTAAGCTTCAAGATGGAATATGGACGAAAACTTGGCTAGATGGCATCGGTGGCGGTTATATGGTGTTGATGGAGGATAATACTTTCCGTCATTGTTTTGAACTTGAGCATCAGCCGGAACTCGGAAAGCTTTATCGAACCCATGATGCCGGCGACAATGCTGTAGCCGAAATGGTAGGTAAAATGGTTGCATGGTCAAAAATTGTGGCCTATGCAGGAGATACGCTGGTGATAGAGTATGAACATGGAGATAGTCGAACCCCTGCTCGTTTTTTAGCGCGCTTTGCTGATTGTCGCGAATGGGTATTGAATAAATATACAAACAATTGGGATGATCCCGAAACGTGGCAATAGAAAATACTTAGGATGAAAAAGCTATTTGTTTTAATATTGGCCGCCATGACTTTTGTGGCGTGCGAGGATGATCCGAACGATGCATACTTTGAACAGTTGTCGCTGGAGGAGTTATTGACGACCGGTGCCGGTGTTGATTATTTGGTACGCAGCTCGGAGGTGATTGATAAGGACGCTGTGATTGGTGCCATAAAAGATAAGGTACTCGATGTCGTTGGACATGAGCGTTTTAGATATGACGATGGTTGGTTTACCGAAGATCTCTATGGCACAGGCTCGTCGTATTACCTGATTTGGGATGATTTTACCATGTATAGGTGTGGCATCAATTGGGGTACACTCAGTGCAACATACACCAAAATCGCGCATGATGGTAACCACTATGCAGCTCTGATGCGCCAATTCGGAAAGGATGCCGAGGTGGTGGCGTTTGTGGAGAATGTGCTCATTATTCAGTACCACGACGACTACGGCCGATTCATCCGCCAAATTGCCTATATCGAGGATGGTCGCGATAATATCATCGAAACGTATCTAAAAGATGTAGTGGATTTAGTGGATTAAGCGCGATTTGCCTTTGGTGT
>CAYOEE010000202.1:0-3259 GCA_964402935.1 uncultured Alistipes sp.
GCAGTTCAAGAACCTCGTGATCGCCTACGAGCCGGTTTGGGCCATTGGTACGGGTAAGACCGCCACGGCTGAGCAGGCACAGGAGATTCACGCCTACATCCGCGAGGTGCTGGCTTCGAAGTTCGGTGAGCTGGCTGCCGAGTGCCCGATTCTCTACGGCGGTTCGTGCAAGCCCTCGAACGCTGCCGAGATCTTCGCCAAGGAGGATGTGGATGGTGGTCTGATCGGTGGTGCCGCCCTCAAGGCTGAGGACTTCATCGCCATCGGCAAGGGCTTTATGGCCTAATTGCTACCCATAAAGTAGAAACGGCTGATCCTTTCGGGTCAGCCGTATTGCTTTTATTGGAGTAGCGCTTGCAACTGTTCGGGATAATCGGTGGTGATGTAATCCACGCCCCAGGCGATGCATTGGCGCATATCCTCCTCCCGATTCACGGTCCAGACATTGACCTCCAGACCCAGCTGATGCGCCTCTTCGATCCACTCGGGGTGTTGGCGCAGGGTGGCTATCGAGTAGTCGACACCTGTGAGGAGCAGGTTCTTCACCGCCTTGGGCGCAATATCGCCCGTGAGGTAATAGATGCGCGCCTCGGGGAGGGCCTTGCGGAAGGCAAGGCAGGCGTTGAGCGAAAAGGATATAAAGTCGGTGCGCTCCAAAAGCCCCAAGCGGCGCAGACGGCGCACGATCTTCTTCACGGCCACATCCTCGCGCACAAACGGGTGGGTCTTCAGTTCCAGAATCAAGCGCGTGCCAGGGGTCGATTTAGCCAAGCGGAGGTAGGCATCGAGGGTCGGAATCGGCTCGCCGTTCGGGAGGATGATTTTCCGAATCTCACGCGCCGAAGCGGTGGTCATATCGATATCTGTCCCCTGCTGCACGCGGTCGTGGTTCACAACCAACCGATTATCGCCCGTGAGCCACACATCGAACTCTGAGCCGTAACACCCCACCCGATCGGCCTCCGACCAGGAGCTAAGTGAATTTTGCGCCGATCCTTCGGCCGTCCAATAGCCTCGATGGGCGATAACTTTGGGCTGTGCCCATGCCCCCGTTGCGACGAACAACACCAGGGTCAAAAACCAATTTTTCATCTGCTCCGTTATTGTTTATTGAGCCACTCAATCAGGGCGGTCATCACCTCCTCCGAGAGGGTCGTTTCGATCGAGCCGTACTCGGTCGTGAGACCCGTGGTGCAGGGCTGGAAGAGGTGGTTCAACCCCTCGAAACGGCGGGTGGTGATACTGGGCAGCGAGAGAGCCTCGAGCGCGCCGAGGTTTTGCTCGGCATCCACCTGCAAATCCTTCGTGCCATTCACGGCCCAAACGGGACGATCCGCAAGCCGCTCGACCTCGGCCAAGGGGTTGAGTCGCACAAAGCGATAGAGCCACGGATTTTGCGCTCCGGCAGCCACCGCCTTCAGATTCTCGACAAAGGGGGCGGGAAGTTGCTCCCCACGCACGCACTCGGCCACCAGGCGATCCGCATCGGCCGTCAATTGTTCGGGCGTTTCATCCTGCCAACGCGCATAGAGCCGTTCGAGCGCGCGGGCATACCCCTCGGCCATTGTTGCCGGAACACCTTGCGCCTCCATCATCACACGATTTTGCGTCACAAGCAGCTCCGCACCCGAGGTCATCATGCCCGCCAACGAGACTACAAAAGCGACTCCCTGCTCCTGCACGGCCGCCATCACGGCAATCGTCCCACCCTCGCTATGGCCACCAATACCGACCTTTGCCGGGTCAATGGCCGGATGTTTCGAAAGCCAATCCCACGCGCCGAGGGCATCGAGCAACAGGTGGTCGGTCGTGGAGTATTGCAGGCGTTGCTGCTCCTCCGGCGATGCTCCAAAGCCACGATCGTCGTAGCGCAACACGGCGTAGCCCGCGCGGGTCAAACGATCGGCCAACACGAGGAAAGGTTTATGATCCATCACCTCTTCGTTGCGGTTTTGCGTGCCGCTACCCGTCACCAGCACAATTGCCGGGTATCGCCCCTCACCCGCGGGCAAGGTCAGCGTGCCGTGTAACTCCAACCCTGCATCGCGGCTCGCAAAAGAAATCTCCTCCTCACGGTAGGGATAGGGTTTCGACGGCTCTTGGGGACGTTTAGGTCGTTCGATTTGACCGCGCGTCAGCATCAACGAAAAGTTATGCCCCTGCTGCGAAAAAGTGCCGATAAGGTTATCTGCGCCCATGAATCCGCCCGTATAGGTTGCCTTGAGCGCCTCGATCGAGAGGGTTACCCCCATGCGGCTCACCTCGACCCGATCGACCGGAATTCCCTTCACGCCCTGATCGGGGCTATCCATCGTGGCTTGCCACCCCTCAGCCCCTTCAGCCAGGTGGAACACCAGGCGAAGCTTCTGCCCGCCCACATCGAGTTTACCGCTCCATGTCCCCTCTTGCGCCAGGAGCGACAAGGAGGACAAAAGAAGCATCATAAAGAGTACAAGGTGTTTCATAGCGATCGTTTTTACAAAGATACGAAAAATTTCTAAAGATGCTAATAAGCGAGAGAGTATGGCAGCCGGAGCAACTGAGGCGGCTGGGCTACCGGGGCCACTGAGGCAACTGTGGCTACTGAATAGCCACAAAAAACGAGACCCTTTCGGATCTCGTTTTTATAGGAATTTCGTATGAGGTGGGGATTTCAAGGCTTGCGATGCAGCCGAAACCGGAGCATACCTGACGTATGTGAGGATTTCGGATGCGAGCGTAACGCAGAAATCACCCCTCAGACAAATTCCGAAGAATTACATCTTCTTACCCACATTCGTCTTCTTAGCCACCTTCGGAGCCGAAGCCTTTGCAGCAACAGCCTTGGGGGCAGCCTTCTTGGCGGGCTTCTTCTCGACTACGGTAGCGTCCTCAACGGCGTCCGTGGTCTTCTTGGCACGCGAACGACGCGTCTTGGACTTCGCCTCAGCGGCAGCAGCAGCCGGCGTAACACCCAGCGTGTAGGCCTCGTTGAAATCAACGAACTCGATGATGCACATCTCGGCAGCGTCACCCAGACGGAAGCCCGTCTTCAGGATACGCGTGTAACCGCCGTTGCGCTCAGCAATCTTCGGGGCGATCGTGCGGAACAACTCCGTAACGGCCTCCTTCTGCTTCAGATACGAGAATACAACACGACGCGAGTGGGTGGTATCCTCCTTCGACTTGGTCACCAGGGGCTCAACGTACTGACGAAGGGCCTTGGCCTTGGCAACCGTGGTCTCGATGCGCTTGTGCAGGATCAGCGACGATGCCATGT
>CAYOEE010000203.1:0-3258 GCA_964402935.1 uncultured Alistipes sp.
TTCGGTCGGGTGGTTGTGCGTCTCGTTCTTAAACTGCAAGAGCCAGCGCTCCGTCGCGCCATCCACATCGACATCGACAAAGATCGAGCAGGCGTTGTTCTCCTCGCTCTGCTCCATATCGTCCAGCAGACCGCGCTTACGCAGTACGCGCGCGCCGATCGTCGCCATATCCATCAGGCAGATGGGCTTGTGCTCACGACCCAGCTCACGACGAATATTGAGGTAGAGGGCTAACGAGCCTTCGATCTCCTCCTTGAGGAACGACTCCTCGACCGTGATGCCCTCCAGCTCGGTCGTGAAGGTCGTATGACGGCAGTGGTCGCTCCAATAGGTATCGAGGATGCGCAGCTCCGTCTCGTAGGGATCGCGCCCCTCCTTGTTGAAGTAGCGCACCACCTCGCCCAGGTCGTCGGCATTCATCGCCAACCCCATCTTCTTGCAGTAGGCAGCGTACTCCTCCTGTTTCATCGCACGGAAGCCCTCCAGCACCACCACGGGAATCACCTCGGCCTGCTCCTGCTCGCTGAGCACGGCGAGGTTCTTCTCGCGCGACTCCACAGCGTTGATGTAGTAGTGGCGAATCTTCTGCATCGCCTCCTCCGTCACGCCCTGATCGAAGACCAGGAGTTTCGACGAGCGGATGCGGACATCGGCCGTCGGATCGACCAGGCGGACACAATCCACGGCCGAGGCGGCACGCTGGTCAAACTGACCGGGCAGGCACTCCACGGCCAGCGTGGGACGACCCTCGGCATCGAACTCGTCGGTCACCGTATCGGTCACCACCTCGCCAAAGACACCGTAGCGGCACTTCTCGACCTGCTCCTCGGTAAAGCCGAAGAGGTCATAGACACACAAGAGGCGCAACTCCTCGATCTGAAGATTGAGGTTGCTGTTCAGCTCCCGCTTCAGGCTCTCAGCCTCGACGCGGAAGCGATCTTTCTTTTCGACAAATATGCGGAAATTTTTCATAGTCACTTTATGCTGATGGGGTTAGATCTCGACTTTCAGAACCGCCTCGGTCTGCTTTTGGCGGAAGGCATCGAGCTTTGCCGACAGCTCCTCGTTCGAGAGAGCCAGCATCGCTACGGCATACAGAGCGGCATTCTTCGCGCCGTCGATGGCCATCGTAGCCACGGGAATACCCGAAGGCATCTGCACGATCGACAAGAGCGAATCCATGCCGTTGAGGGCCTTCGAGCGTACCGGAATACCGATCACGGGCAGCGTCGTCATGGCGGCAATCACACCCGGCAGGTGGGCGGCACCGCCCGCACCGGCAATGATCACCTTCAGCCCGCGCTCCTTGGCCGTCTTCGACCACTCGGCCAGGGCATCGGGGGCACGGTGGGCACTGATGACGCGTTTCTCGCACTCGATACCAAACTCTTCCAACGTCTTGATGGCTCCGCTCATTACCTCGTAATCGCTCTTCGAGCCCATAATTACTCCAACTTTCATTTTATCGTGTTTTTTATTTCATTGTTCTTCACGGATTCGTCGTCGGCAGAAAAACAAATCCGCCACATCCCTGCGGATGCGGCGGCATACGTCTTATAACGGCACAATCTGCTGGCTTTGACCCTGCTTGGAGGCGCACTTCACCTGTACATCGCTGCCCGACAAGACCATCGACCCCTCGGCCGATCGACTGCGTCGAAACTTAAAAGCGGTATGGTGATAACGGTACATTCGCCTCGAAAAAACTTTCGGACAAAAATACAAAAAATTCGCACAAAGAAAAAGCCTTTCAGCCGATATTTATACTAACAAATTATCCACAAAAACGGGATTGACTGCTTTGTGGTTAATTTGTAGGACGTATCGACAATCCCTCCAAACCTCCCTATAAGTTCGCTTCGCTCCTTTTCGGGTGCTACTCAACCTTGCCTCAAAAGATTTTTTTGGTAGAATCACAAAAATCTGCTATCTTTGTCATGCTATCCACGAGGTAGCGACATATTTCAGATGGCATTTAGGCTATTGTTGTTACTGAGTAAAACGACCAAATTTATACTGCGAACAAACAATAGGCACAATAAATGCTCACGCCTCCTGGCGTGGGTGTGCTTATGTTCGTATAGGTGCTTGGTCGTACCTCCTCAGTAGTAAGCACAACCCACGTTTCTTTTTTAGTTAAACGGTTGCCATCTGACGGCAATAAAACTTTTTGTTTAACTAAAAATTTATACACCATGAAAAAGATCTTTTTACTTTTTGTAGCTACACTCTCCATTTGGAATGCCAGTGCACAGGAATTGGAAAAACCATCTCCCGTAAAATATCAAGGTGAAGTTGAATTTGGTTATTCGCTCAATCTCGAAACGGAGAAGATGGGGCGTTTTAACCTGCATACGATTCAAGGTATTCGCATCGGCGAACATTTCTCAACGGGTATTGGAACAGGTTTGGATTACTACCACAACACCATTGTAGGGGGTGAATTAGTGATTCCCGTATATGTAAACATGAAGGGGTATCTTCCCAAGTTCGAGAATATCCAGCCTTTCTTATCAATGGATATGGGTATGGGCTTTGGTGTAACGGAAGATATTAAAGAGATGTCCGGTGGCACATATGGTTTTGCTATTGGTGTCGTCGGTGGTAAGTTTAAGGCGCAAATTGGTTACAACATCCAGTCTGTTACCGAAGAGGGCGTTGGTATCTATTACAAAGCCATTCAATTCAAATTTGGCTTTATGTTTTAATAAGTATTAGAGAGCCTTATTTAGCACCACCCAAAGCGAGGCCATTGGCCGAAGCGTGCAAGTCCTCCCTTTCCCATAGGGAGGATTTAGGAGGGAATGTAAGTATTTTATCATTTTAATGCACGTTCCCAACGTCAGCCTTTCGGCCGCCTCCTTTAGGAGGTTTTGGAAAAGAGAACTCCCGCCTGCAAGTCTTGCTTGCAATGGCGGGAGTTCTTTTTTTCAAAAAGTTGCCGAAGGGCAACCGAAAGGCGGTTGCAACATCTCTCCAGCGAGGAATTATCGGAGTGGGGTTTCAAGGCTTGCGATGGTCGGGAAACCGCAGCATACTTTTCGTATGTGAGGATTTTCCGAGCGAGCGTAACGCAGAAATCACCTTCGAGAATTCCTCGCCGGCGCTACTTGGCCTTGGCCTCGCAATAAGCACAACGCAGCGTACCGTCCTCCGAGTAGCGGAAGATCGGATCGACATCCTCTGTGGCCGAGATACAGCGCTTATTGGGGCAGGTGTAGTCGCCCGTGATGTACTCCTCGTTGAAAACGGGGGTCT
>CAYOEE010000204.1:0-3254 GCA_964402935.1 uncultured Alistipes sp.
GGTGCCGTGGCGATTATTCGCGGCGTGAGAAACACGACCGACTTCGAGTATGAGCGCACGATGGAGGCGACGAACCACCGTATCTATCCCGAACTGACGACCGTCATGCTCTTTACCCCCGCTCCGGTGGCCGATATTGCCTCTTCGACCGTGCGTGAGGTGCTTTCGTTCGGTCGCTCGGTGGAGGAGTTCCTGCCCGAGGGGATCGACATTGCCGACTATTTGAAAGATTAACCATCAAAAAAACGAAATACCATGGAATTTACCGCTGAAATGATCGCCGGCTTTTTGGGCGGCGAGATTGTAGGCAATCCCCAAGCCGCGGTGCATACCGTCTCCTCAATCGAGGAGGGCAAGGCGGGGTCGCTGGCCTACCTGACGAACCTCAAATACGAAGAGTTTATCTACACGACGGGTGCGTCGATTGTCCTGTGTGACAAATCATTCGAGCCGAAGCAGGCGCTGACGACGACCCTCGTGAAGGTCGATAATGCGGCCGAGTGCATCGTGAAACTCTTGCAGATGTATGCCGCCTCGAAGCCCCGTCGCAAGGGCATCAGCCCCCGCGCGTCGGTAGCCGAGGGCGCCGTAGTGGAGGGTGAGACGTATGTGGGCGACTTTGCCGTCATCGAGCGTGGCGCCCAGGTGGGTGCCAACTGCCAGATCTACCCCCAGGTTTATATCGGTGAGGGCGTTACGATCGGCGAGGGTACGACCCTCTATGCCGGCGTGAAGATCTACGAGGGTTGCCACGTAGGTAAGAACTGCATCCTGCACGCCGGAGCGGTGATCGGTGCCGACGGCTTCGGCTTTATGCCCAATGCCGAGGGAGGCTTCGACAAGATTCCGCAGCTGGGTAATGTCATTATCGAGGACGATGTGGAGATCGGTGCCAATACCTGCATCGACCGCGCCAAGACCGACTCGACGATTATCCGTCGCGGTGTGAAGCTCGACAACCTGATTCAGATCGGCCACAACGTGCAGGTGGGCGAGAACACCGTTTCGTCGGCTCAGACCGGTATTGCCGGCACGTCGAAGGTGGGCAAGAACTGCTTCCTGGCCGGTCAGGTGGGTATTGCCGACCACGTGACGATCGGCGACCGCGTGATGGTCGGCTCGAAGAGCGGTTTGGATAAGAACGTGCCCGACGGGGAGATTCGCTTCGGCTATCCCGCCCTGCCCGGTATGCAGTACCACCGTGCCGCGGCCGTCTTCAAGCGACTGCCCGACCTGGATCGCACGGTGCGCCAGTTAGAGAAAGAAATCCATAACTTAAAAAACGAATAACAAGATGAAGAAATTGATGTGTATGGTGCTGGCTACGGTCGCACTCGTAGGTTGCTCGACGCAACCCAAATTTACCCTCTCGGGTCAGGTTGAGGGTGTCGAGAAGATGTACCTCGTGGAGGTTGTTGAGGGTCAGCCCGTAGCGGTTGATTCGGTAGCTGTGGAGAATGGCAAGTTCGAGTTCTCGGGCGTTGCGACACCCAAACAGATGATTGTGAGCAATACGACCGCTACGCGTAGAGCCGAAGTCTATGCCCGCTTCTTTGTAGAGGAAGGCGCGATGACCTTTGCGCAGAATGGTGAAGCCTATGAGGTGACGGGTACTCCTTCTAATGATGCTGCCGCCGCTTTTGCGGCTGTGGTTGCTCCGCTGATGACCGAGTACCGTGAGGCTACGCCCGAGCGTCGTGAGGAGATCTTTGATGCCTACAATGCCGCCCAAAAGGAGGCACTGGAGGCCAACAAAGAGAATCAGTTCGGTGTGCAGATGCTGAGCAGTAACGCCTACGACATGACGGGCACGGAGTTACAGGAGACTATCGCCTCGTTCTCGCCCGAAATGCAGGCTACAGATGCTATGAAGCCCCTCGTGGAGATGGCCGAGAAAAAGCTCAAGACCGAGGTGGGTCAGCCCTACATCGACTTCGAGCAGGCCGATCAGCAGGGTACGATGGTGTCGCTCAAGTCGGTCATCGAGAATCCAGCCAACAAGTATGTCCTGGTTGATTTCTGGGCTTCGTGGTGCGGTCCCTGCATGGCCGAAGTACCGGCTTTGAAGGCTGCTTACGACGAGTACCATAAGAAGGGCTTCGAGATCTTCGGTGTGTCGCTCGACAACAAGAAGGAGGCTTGGGAGGCCGCGATTAAGAACAAGGAGCTGAATTGGTTGCACGTGAGCGACCTGCAGGGCTGGCAGAATGCCGCTGCTGCCGAGTATGGCGTGCGCTCGATCCCCTCGAACTACCTCGTAGAGTGCGCAACGGGCAAGATCGTGGGCGTGAACCTGCGTGGTGAGGCTGTAGCCGAGAAGGTGGCCGAGTATCTGAAATAAGAGGAAAGAGCGAAGAGGAAAGAGTTGAGAGTTGAAAGATTTTCAGTAGCCTCGGTAGGCCCGGTGGCCTCATCACTCTTTCCCGCCTTTATAATAATTTTGAATTCTACATTCTAAACTTTGAATTCCGACAGCTTCCGCATCATGGGCATCGACCCGGGCACGAACTACATGGGTTATGGCGTGCTGGAGGTTGAGGGGCGCACGGTGCGCTCGGTGGTGTTGGGTGAAATCGACCTGCACAAGCTGAGCGATCCGTATGCCAAGCTCCGCTACATCTTCGAGCGAGTAGGGTCGCTCATCGAGCAGTACGCACCCCGTGAGGTGGCGCTCGAAAGCCCCTTCTTTGGCGAGAATGTGCAGTCGATGCTCAAGTTGGGACGTGCGCAGGGCGTGGCGATGGCTGCCGCGCTGAGCCGGAATAAGCAGGTCTTTGAGTATGCTCCGTCGCGTGTCAAGCAGGCCATCACGGGAAGCGGCTCGGCCACGAAAGAGCGGGTCGCCTCGATCGTCTGCCGCACGTTGCAGGTTGATGAACCGCCCAAGCGGTTGGATGCTACGGACGGTATGGCCGTGGCGCTCTGCCACTTCTACATGACCAGCAACCCGCTCTACCAGGTGCTGGGTGATGCCCGCGCCAAGGGGCTGGGCGGCACGAAGAGGGGCGCGAAAGGGGGCAGCAAGAGCTGGGAAAAATTCCTCTCCGAACACCCCGAACGGGAGATTAAGTAGAGTTGAAAGTTGAAAGTTAAAAGTTATTTTATCGTGCTTTCAGCCGCTCAATAAAAAGAATTGGGAGATAGCCTTTCCGGTAGCTATCTCCCATTTTTGTTGAGCTAACTTTCAACTCTCAACTTTCAACTCTCAACTCTCAACTTTCAACTCTCAACTTTCAACTCTCAACTTTCAACTC
>CAYOEE010000205.1:0-3245 GCA_964402935.1 uncultured Alistipes sp.
CAGGTCGCAAATACATGAAGACCTACAAGCAGATGAAGATGTACAACGATCCGGCACTCAATCCGGTGTTGTATGGCAAGAAATAATTGCTTACCGAAACACCTCTTGGTGTTCCGTACCTCCGCGATGGGCGATGTGGCGATGTTGCCGCACGCCCTTCGTGCGCTTCGTGCGTCCTACCCCGAACTAAAAATCACGGTCGCTACGCAGGCGCTGTTTAAGCCCTTTTTCCGCGGCCTTGATGTCGATTTCCTGGAGGTGCAGGTTAAGAAGGAGCACCACTCCGCAGCGGGCATTTGGCGCTTGGCGCGTGAGGCTCGCAAACGCGGTGTGGATGCCGTGGCGGATGTGCACGATGTGTTGCGTTCGCTCGTCTTCGACCTCTCGATGTTCCTGCATGGAATCCGTACCTCACGCATCCGCAAGGGGCGTATTGACAAGAAGCACGCGCTGCAATCGAAGGGCGATTTCGAACCCCTGAAACACAGCGTGGTGCGCTATTGCGATACGTTGCGTCGCCTGGGCTTCGAGTTTGATGATCCTGCACCCGCCACGAAACCTGTGTTGGAGAACCCGCTGGGCGAAAAATCGGGTCGTTGGGTGGGCTTTGCCCCCTTCTCGGCGCATGCCGGCAAGACCTATCCCGAGGCGCAGAGCCGAGCGTTGGTGAAACTGCTCTCCGAGCGCTACGATCGGGTTCTGATTCACGGCGGTGGTGGCAAGGAGCAGGCCTTTGCCGAGGAGATGGAGGCGCGTTATCCGAACGTGACGGCTCTCTTTGGGAAGGTGCGCTTTGCCGGTGAAATGGAGGTGATGAGCCACGAAGATTGCCTCGTGTCGATGGATTCGATGGCTATGCACATGGCCTCACTTGTCGCTACGCCTGTTGTGTCGGTGTGGGGCGCTACGCATCCCAATCTCGGCTTTTTGGGCTGGGGATGCGCTCCCGAGCACGCCTTGCAGGCCGATATGGATTGTCGCCCCTGCTCGGTCTTTGGCGCTAAGCCCTGTAAATATGGGGACTATCGGTGCTTGACAGCGATAACGCCCGAACGTATCGTGGAACAAATTGAAAAGGTCGTCCGATAGACGAAGTTGTCTAACAAGGCGATTTCGTCGTTATACTCGCCCTCAAAATCCTCACATACGCTTAGTATGCTACGGTTTTTCGGGCTTCGCAGGCCTAAAAATCCCGCTTGTTATACAACTTCTGAAGAAGCAGGGCTGTCGCAACATAATTGTTGGACAACCCCGTTTCTGTTTTAGGAGGTATCTCGCTGTTAGAAGAGGTACTTCTCGGTCTTGACGCGCTCGACGAGGCGGAAAATCTCCTCCCAGGCCTCCTCGCCAAAGGTCGTGCCTACGACCTCGATCACCTTGCCGGCCGTGATGGCGCCCATCGTGCCGCACTGACGCAGGGTCAGCCCCTCGCACAGACCGGCCATGAAACCGGCCGCGTAGAAGTCGCCCGCACCCGTCGTATCGACGCGCTTGGCAGCGGCCATGATGCCGACGTGCACCACCTCGTCGCCCTGCTTGATCAGCGCGCCCTTCGTGCCAATCTTGACAACGGCCAGCTCGCACATCTCCGAAATTTGTTGCAAGGCATTTACCGGCTCACCCTCGCAGGTGAAGGTCTTGGCCTCGTCCTCGTTGGCAAAGACGATATCGACGTACTCTTTCACCAAGCGACGCAGGAACTCCAGGTTCTCGGCCACGACATTGAACGAAGCGAGGTCAATGGCCACCTTCAGGCCACACTTCTTGGCCGTCGAAGCAGCCTTCTCGATCAGAGCATGGTTCTGCACCAGGTAACCCTCGACGTAGAGGCAGTCGTATCCCTCGAAGATCGAAGGCTCGATCTCCTCGGCCTCCAGCTCCAGTGCGGCACCCAGGTGGGTAACCATCGTGCGCTCGCCATCAGCCGAGACCAACGATACGCATTTGCCCGACTTTTCGGTGCCGCGGAAAATCATCGGCTCGATGTGTAAGTTGTTGAGTGCCTGGATGTAGAAATCACCCGTCGTATCTTCGCCCACCTTACCGATAAAGCCGACCTCGGTGCCGAGACGAGCCATGGCGCGGATCGTGTTGCCGGCCGAACCGCCCAGCGAGAGCGAGTAGGGGAGTCCGGCTACCGACTTCGAGATTTCGGTTTGCAGGGTGGTATCTACGAGGCTCATCGAGCCTTTGGCCAGTTTGAATTGGCCGAGTACAGCATCTGTCTTGAGATTGACCAGCATGTCGGTCAGGGCATTTCCAATGCCGATTACGCGTTTCATTAGCGGTGTTTGGGTTATCGTTGTCGGAATTAAATCGAGAGAATCTTCACCAATTCGAGGTGCTCGCGCACGATGTGCTTGCGCTTTTGCAGGGCCTTGGAGATAGGAACGTAGGTGATCTGTCCGTTGAGGATGCCGATCATCACGTTGCGTTGCCCCTCCATGAGTGCCTCGATGGCGGCATCACCCATGCGCGAGGCAAGGATGCGGTCACGCGCCGAGGGAGAACCGCCACGCTGAATGTGCCCCAGGATCGTTACGCGGGCATCGAACTCGGGGTACTCCTTCTTGACGCGCTCGGCCAGAGCCGTAGCACCACCCGTCTCGGGATTCTCGGCGACGATGACGATGGCCGAGTTCTTGCTCTTGCGGAAGCCGTGGTTGATCAGCTCACCCAGCTGGTCCACCTCGGTCTCCATTTCAGGGATGATGGCCGCCTCCGAGCCGGATGCCAGGGCGCTGTAGAGGGCCAGGTAGCCGGCCGTGTGGCCCATCACCTCGACGAAGAAGAGGCGCTCGTGCGACGAGGCCGTATCGCGCAGTTTGTCGATTGCGTCGAGAATCGTGTTGAGGGCCGTATCGTAGCCGATCGTGTGGTCCGTGCCACCCAGGTCGCGGTCGATCGTACCCGGCAGGCCGACAATCGGCACATCAAACTCCTCGGCAAAAATCTTGGCACCGGTGAGCGTGCCGTCGCCACCAATCACCACCAGCGCGTCGATGCCGGCCGCTCTCATGTTCTCGTAGGCCAACTTGCGACCCTCGGGCGTGGTAAACTCCTTGCAACGAGCCGTTTTGAGGATCGTGCCACCCAGCTGGATGATGTTCGAGACGCTGTGCGAATCGAAATCGACGATTTCGTTGGTGATCAGACCTTTGTAACCACGCATAATGCCCTTCACGTCAAAGCCGTGGTAGATGGCACTGCGCGTCACGGCACGAATGGCCGCATTCATACCCGGG
>CAYOEE010000206.1:0-3243 GCA_964402935.1 uncultured Alistipes sp.
AAACACGCCATCATCGCGCACAAAACAGATATATTTCCTAAAATCTCCCCCTCGCAGTCTTGCTTTTCTCCTCTCCGTGATATATCATTGAGAATGGATAGACCCCAAAAGTGCGGGTATTGTTTTTAATACCCACGTCCAAAGGGGAACTCAAGAAAACTAAAGGGAGCTAAAGGATTCCCTTATCACCCATTAGCCGCCATTAGGCACCTTTACTCACCCTTAATCGCCTTTCATGCCCTTATCTTTTTTATGGCATTTTCTTTGCTGCGGGGAGGGTGAACAAATTCACACAGCTATGAACACGAAACATCTTCTCTCGATTGCGCTCCTGGGTGCTGTGATCGGCCTTGGGAGTTGCCAAAAAGAGCCGTCCACCTCCTCCCTCCGGGATGAGTATCTGGTCTATACGGCGTATGATGCGGAGGCCGATTTTAAGGCCGTCTCCACCTACTACATCCCCGACAGCATCCTGCTGATCGGCCCCGGAGCGGTGGACGAGGGCGGCAACAAAGTGGCCAAATATTGGAAGGATCAGGATGCGCTGGCGTTGATCGGAACGGTGGTGGCCGAGCTGGATCAGCGCGGTTATGAGCGCATTACCGATCCCGCCGAGCGTCAAACGGCCGATGTGGGTCTGCAACTGAGCTACGTCGAGGAGACGACCTACTTTGTCGGCTACAACGATCCCTATTGGTGGGGCTACTATCCCTACTATTGGGAGCCGGCCTATTGGGGCCCGTGGTGGGGAGGTTGGTACTACCCATTCCGCACCTATTACGGCTACACGACCGGCTCGCTACTCTCCGAAATGGTCGATCTAAGGGCCGAGGCAAGCACGCAGAGCAAGTTGCCCGTGATCTGGAACAGCTACATCAGCGGGTTGCTCCACGGCAACAATTCGATCGACATCGACGAGGCGGTTGAGGCCATCGAGCAAGCCTTCACTCAGTCGCCCTACCTCAAGAAATAATTCTAAATCTGTTTGCTATGAAAAAGTTATACATTCGATTGCTTGCCCTTTCGTTGGGTCTGTTTGTTGCCTTGCAGCCCACCTCGGCACAGGTCTTGCCCAATGCCTACTTCAACATTGATTGGCAGCTTGGGATTCCTGCCTCTTCCGACTTTGCCGACAAGGCTTCGGGGTGGGGTATGAACTTCGAGGGTGGCTACTTCCTCACGGATGCGATCACCATCGGTGGTTTTCTGAGTTACCAGACCAACTTCAAGAAGTTTCCGCGCGAGACGATCCTGCCAAGCTCCGACAGTGCCCTGACCACGAGCCAGAAGCACGCCCTTTTCCACCTGCCGTTTGGCGTTTCGGGGCGTTATAATTGGTTCAAGGATTCTGTTTTCCAGCCCTATGCGGGGTTGAAATTGGGTGCGTCGTATGCCCAGATCAGCTCCTACTACTACATCTACAAGCAGTACAGCGATACCTGGGGTTTCCACCTCCAGCCTGAGGTGGGTGTGTCGATCTTCCCGCGACCCGATATGCGTTTCGGATTCCATGCAGCGCTCTATTACAGCTACTCGACCAATTCGGGTGATCTCTTGGGTTACAGCCTCGACGGGATCAACGCCTTCGGCTTCCGTTTCGGTATCTCGTTCTGATGGAACGGGAGCGCCGAGCCTCTCCATATCGACCACGGAGCGTGCAGATTTTGCACGTTCCGTTTTTTGTTGTATATTTGCACCGTCTTAAGCCACCTCGTGTCGGCTGATTTTTCCAAAAACAACGTAACACACCTCATTCCGGCAGGCTGTCGAAGGCCTATGTGGGGATCGTATGTCCCTATCTGTTCTTTGACATCTTCGGCAGCTCCGGGCATTGTTTCACTTCTAAATTTTGGTGTGTTATGAAAAACCAACAGAAGCATTACCGTTTGGTAGCCCGCATGAAGGGCAATGAATTGATTTTGAGCCACGAGGTGCGCGATCACCTGGCTCGCCTCTACGACCGTCGCGTGGAGCGACTGCGTGCGGAGGAGTACCGTGCCGAGCGTCGGGCGTACCTCGTGGCGCTTGAGCTGGAGCGCAAGGGGGATTTCCTTTGGGCTGCGGGGGCGGTGCGTGCCGCCGCCAAGGCCTACCTGGAGGCACTGAAGTCTGCCGAGGAGGTTCGCTTCGGCAGCGATGGTGCGCACCGCGAGCCGGCTATGGCTCTGCGTGAGCGTAGGCGTATCCTTGCCGCGAAGGTGGAGCGAGCGCTCGATTCCGATCCGCGCTTGAGGGAGTTCTTCCCATGACCCTGCATTGCCTATCTTGAAGTTGCCTAACAAGGTGATTTTGGCGTTAAGTTCCTTTTGGTTACTTCGCCTCGGCAAAGTCAGCAAGCAGCCTCTGCGCTCGGCTTAATCGCAACCTTTGCTTGCCCTCAAATGCTCATTTACGCATAAGTAAACTCCGCTTTTTCGGGCTTCACAGCTCTTGTTATACAACTTCTAACGAAATGAGGCTGCTCAACAAACTTGTTGGACAGCCTCGTTGTTATTTTAAATAGCCATTACTCGGTAGGCGGTATATCGAAGTCGATTTGATCGACGGTGAATACCGTAACTTGCTGCCCGTTGTACAGCCCTGAGCACTCGGCACCGAGCAGGCGACCCTTACTTTTTGAGAAGCGAGCAACGATCTCGACCTTGTCGCTCCTATCGCTGACGAAGACCACGTCGCCTTCTTCGCGGAATTTTAGCATCAAACCCGTAGCCAAAGCGTACTCCTTCAATTTATCGATCGTAGCGAACGCAGTGAGGTCGATCCCTTCGTCGGGGCGTTCGAGTACTAATTCTCCGTTCTGGTAACGTTGATAGCTCTCGCCGTCATAGAGTTCCATAGAACGAGCCTTGTCCTGCCATTTGATAGCCATTTTGACCTTCGAGCCCTCTTTGCGAATCTCGACGGTGCCTTGCGTCGGAGTACCTTCAAATTCAAGATTGTAGAGTTCATCCTGCGTGCGCTTGCTCTCGGCAACATTTGCGGTGAAGTGAATGAAGTAGTTATCCGATTCGAGGAGTTGAGTCATCGCTCGCTCGACAACCTCACGAGCGGTGCTGGTCTGCACTCTGCTAATGCCGATGACGGCTGCCACTGCAACCATAGCCGCAACGGCTCCAATGCGTGTTACCTGCCACAGCGTGCGGCGGCGCGATGCGGGAGCTTTGAATTCGAGTGATGTTGTAGGTGCGAAACGTGGTGTGAGAAGGTTCACAACGCGAATGTCCGAAAAATTGTCTAAATTGT
>CAYOEE010000207.1:0-3209 GCA_964402935.1 uncultured Alistipes sp.
AGAAAGGTGTAGGTAGTTCGAAGAACGGCCGTGAGTCGGAGAGCAAGCGACTCGGTATCAAGTTGTTCGGCGGTCAGTTCGCTAAGGCCGGCAACATCATCGTCCGCCAGCGTGGTACGGTTCACAACGCCGGTGAGAATGTAGGTATGGGTAAGGACCACACGTTGTTTGCCCTCGTGGACGGCACGGTTTCGTTCTGCAAGAAGGGTGAGAACAAGTCCTATGTAAGCGTAACGCCGCTGGCTGAGTAACGTTCGAAGCACAAAAGAGAAAAGGAGTTCCTCGCGAACTCCTTTTTTTGTGGTCGTTTGCGATGTTGGAAGTACATTCGCTGACGACCGAAGTGTAAGGTTTCTTAAGGTGACTTAAGGATACAATTACCCTACACACCCTTAATTTTGAATTCTACATTCTAAATTTACGCAGTATGCGCAGCAACCCATTGCGTGAGGGTGACAAAGTCAACCACCGACAACTGCTCGGCACGTTTTGAGAAGAATTCGTGCTCCTCACCACCGAAGTTGCCGAAGACGGCGCGGAGCGAGTTACGAATCATCTTGCGACGCTGTCCGAACGAGGCCTTGACTACCTTTATAAATAAGGTCTCGTCGCAATCGAGCTTTTCGACCCCGTTGCGCTTCAGACGAATCACGGCGCTCTTCACCTTCGGGGGCGGATTGAAGACCGTCTCGTTCACCGTGAAGAGGTAGTCGATGTCATACCACGTCTGCAGGAGCACCGAGAGGATGCCGTATTCGCGCGATCCGGGCGGTTCGGCGATACGCACGGCCACCTCCTTTTGGATCATGCCGACACACTCGGGGATGAGGTGACGGTTTTCGAGCACCTTGAAGAAGATTTGCGACGAGATGTTGTAGGGGAAGTTGCCGATCAGTTGCAGACCATCAGGAAACTGCTCCTCGAGGTTCATCTTGAGGAAGTCGCCCTCGATCAGACGCGGTGCAAAGTCGGGATAGTGGGCATGGAGATACTCCACGCTCTCGGTGTCGATCTCGGCACCCCAGGTGCGAATATCGTCACGCTGAAGGAGAAATTGGGTCAGAACACCCATACCGCACCCCACCTCCAGCACCTCACAAGGGGCTTCGGCCGACCCGCCCGAGAGCGAGTTGCAGATTTTGCGGGCAATATTGAGATCGGTCAAAAAGTGCTGACCGAGTGCTTTTTTAGCTCGTACTTCAGACATTGTTTCAAATTCAAAATTTAGAATTCAAAATTTAGAATTTAAGATTCAAAATGGAATTCTAAAATCCACAAAAAAAAGAGAAATTGCAAGGCAAAATACCCCACAACCCCTTAAAATTCGTATAATGAGCCGATTTTTAGGCTTGCGAAGTGTTCAAAACCGGAGCATACTAAACGTATGTGAGGATTTTGAGCGCAAGCGTAACGCCAAAATCGGCCATTAGACGGATTTTAATTGCCCTGCTCGCAGATAAACTTAATACGCACCAGACGTATCTCCTCCTCGGTATAATCTGCTCCCAGCTCTTCGATGGCGGCATCGAGGGAGTCGGATTCGGCATCCTCCTTGAAATAGAGGTAGATATCTTCCACCTTATCCTCATCCATAAAATTGCGGATGTAGTAGGAGATGTCGAGGCGCGTACCCGAATTGACGATACCCTCGATTTCGGAGAGAAGCTCGTCAAATTCGAGGTTCTTGGCACGGGCGATATCCTCAAAATCCATCTTGCGGTCGATGGACTGGATGATGAAGATCTTGTTGCCCGACTTCGAACCTACGGACTTCACGACCATATCCTGCGGACGAATAATCTCCTTCTCCTCTACATAGGCCTTGATCAGGCGGATAAACTCGGCACCGAATTTCCGCGCCTTACCCACGCCGACACCCGTGATGTTCTGCATCTCCTCGATGGTGATGGGATACTGCACCGACATATCTTCGAGCGAGGGATCCTGGAAAATCACGAAAGGAGGCAGGCCGTGTTGCTTGGCCACCTTCTTACGCAAATCCTTGAGCATGGCAAAAAGCTCCTCATCGGCAGCTCCGCCACGACCTTGCGGGCCTCCGTGCTCGTCGGGCTGCGACTCCTCGTCGTAGTCGTGGTCGAGCGTGATGGTCACGGCAAAGGGTTTGTCGATAAACTGCTCGCCCTTCTCGTTCACCGAAATCAGGCCGTAGTTCTCGATATTTTTGTCAATAAGACCCAGGATCTGAGCCTGACGCATCACGGCACCCCAGAAGCGGGCATCGTGCTCCTCACCGGCACCGAACCACTTCGATTTGTGGTGGTTATAGCTCTTAATAAGCGCCGTCATCTTACCCGTGAGCACCGCAATCAGATAATCCACCTTGAACTTGTCGCCCAGGTCGCTCAACGCCTCCAAGGCCAGCTTCAGCTGCTTCTTGGCATCCACCTTCGGCTTCGGATGGCGGCAGTTGTCGCAGTTACCGCAGTTGTTCTCCGTGTACTCCTCGCCGAAGTAGTGCAGGAGTGTCTTGCGGCGGCACATCGAGCTTTCGGCATAGGAAACCGTCTCGAGCAGCAGCAACTTACCGATCTCCTGTTCGGCAATCGGTTTGCCGTGCATGAACTTCTCGAGCTTCTGGATATCCTTATAACTATAAAAGGTAAGGCAGTGTCCCTCGCCTCCGTCGCGTCCGGCACGACCCGTCTCCTGGTAGTAACCCTCGAGCGACTTGGGAATGTCGTAGTGAATCACATAGCGCACATCGGGTTTGTCGATACCCATACCAAAAGCGATCGTGGCGACAATCACATCGACACGCTCCATCAAAAAGTCGTCCTGATTGGCGGCACGCGTGGCGGCATCCATACCGGCATGATAGGCGCGCGCCTTGATGCCGTTGGCCATAAGCAGTTCGGCCAGCTCCTCCACCTTCTTGCGGCTCAGGCAGTAGATGATACCGCTCTTGCCCTCGTTTTGCTTGATGTAGAGGATGATATCGTGATCCACGTTGCGCTTGGGGCGTATTTCGTAGTAGAGGTTCGGGCGGTTGAACGACGAGCGGAAGACCGCGGCATCGTTCATGCCGAGGTTTTTCTGGATGTCGAGCTGCACCTTGGGGGTAGCCGTAGCCGTCAGGGCAATGAGCGGAGCGTTCCCGATTTCGTTGATGATGGGGCGGATGCGACGATACTCCGGACGGAAATCGTGTCCCCACTCCGAGATACAGTGTGCCTCGTCGATGGCGTAGA
>CAYOEE010000208.1:0-3181 GCA_964402935.1 uncultured Alistipes sp.
GCAACTTTCTATACATTCCATAATTGCCTCGTCCTCGTCGGGGCGAAACCAATGGACCTCCTCGTCGCGTCGAAACCAGGTCAGCTGGCGTTTGGCGTAGCGGCGTGAATTGCGCTGGATCAGCTCCACGGCCTCCTCGCGGGTTATCTCGCCGTCGAAGTGGGCAAAAAGTTCTTTGTAGCCCACCGTCTGCAAGGCATTGAGCGCACGGTGAGGCCACATCGCCCGCGCCTCCTGCTCCAGCCCCGCCTCCATCATCAGCTCCACGCGCCTGTCGATACGCCCGTAAAGCTCCTCTCGTGGCAGATTGACGCCGATTTTGACAATGCGGAACGGTCGTTCGCGCTTCCCGCCCGTGCGCTGCTCCGAATAGGGACGCCCCGTTTGCAGGCAAACCTCCAAGGCGCGCATGACGCGAGCCGGATTCTGCCGATCGACCACCTCGTAGTAGGCGGGATCAAGTCCTCTCAGCTCCTCGGCAAGCGACTCAACCCCTTCGTTTTGCAGCCGATCGGTCAGCGTGCGACGAATCGCCTCATTCGCCTCGGGCAGATCGTCCATCCCCTCGCACAAGGCTCGCACATAAAGCCCCGAACCACCCACGGCAATCACCGTGTCGTGCTTCCGGAAAAGCTCCTCCAATTTTTGGAGTGCCATCACCTCATAGCGACCGCAGTTGATCTCCTCGGTAATCGCGTGCGAGGCGATGAAGTGGTGCTCGGCGCGGGCAAGCTCCTCGGCGGTCGGCTGGGCCGTGCCGATGGCCAATCCGCGGTAGAATTGGCGCGAATCGGTCGATAGGATCGGGGCACGATAGTGCTCGGCAAGGCGGATACTCAGGTCCGTCTTACCGCACCCCGTAGGCCCGACAATCACCACCAACCGCTTAATACTCATCGTCGTAGCTGTCGTCACCCTCGAAGTCCGAGAACTCGCTCATCACATCGTCGAAGATCGACCCGTCGTCTGCATCCTGCGTTTTGGTGGGATCGTACTGGTCAGGCACATCGGCCACGGCGTAGATCTCGCGCGGATACGAAGCACCCTCCTCGGCCTCGTAGGCACCGGTCAGCTCCAAGTAGTAGGCTCTTTCGCCAAACATATCGAAGAGGTAGATCAGGCGGTCACGCAGGCGATGGATAATCTGACCGAGCTTCACCTCGTCCATCGGCAAGGGGCTCTCCTCCGAGCCGTCGCTCATATCCATCAGCGTAAATTCGCGCAGTTTCTCCCAGCGGTTGTCGGCCGTAAAGAAGGAGGCCATGCAAGGCTCATACTCCAACGCCTCGATGAGGAACTCGTGGAAATCGAGCAGCGTGGCATCGTACATAATCTCATAGTCGCGCACAAAGCGATCGTTCTCGTCGCTGAGCATGCGGAAGCGAAATACCATCGACATATCTTTTCGTGTTTAGAGGTCTCTAATTATTGGAATTATACTATCGTAATGCGACTGTAGGTTTGTAATGGCTTGATTTATTTTCGTGATCAGCGTTATTGCTTGCTGTCTAAAACCCCGTCTGCGTTTGCATCTGCCGGTGTGTTGTTCAACTTAAAATGCACATCGGTTGCCTCCATGGCTATGGTAGAATATGTTTCGCCAATTAGGCCATAATCCATTTCCCTATGAGTGCATAACACACCGGAAAGGTTAGCCGTAAAATTTTCCAAATCCGTAAAATGTGCTTGCACCGTAAAGTCATTTATCCGGTATGAGTACGTTGGGTAACTGCCTTTTGTGCTAATATCCGCAGGACGGTAATAGTTAAAGCGTTCCGCACCGTTATATAGTACAAAATCTGTGCACATCCCGTTTTCGATGGTTATGACAAACGTGTTGCGGATGCTGTTGTGTTCATCTGCAAATTCGGTATATGCTATGTATTGCCCGTCGGTGGGTAATGTGCCGCTTTCCTCTTTTGAGCACGATACGACCACCAAGACCGCCAACAGCACAAATACTATCTTTTTCATCCCTGCCCTCTAATACTAATTGGTTTTCTACCAGGTTATTATCTTCTTGCAATCTCTATGCTCGAACACAAATATACTAAATCCTTTCCAAAAATGCAATAACATCCACCGCATCAGGATAATCCGTCAGGCGAGGAGATTGGGCTTGTCCGAAATCGACACGGCGCGGATGGGCGATCTTGCGAGCTACCACGCACTGCAACGCCCGATCGTGCGCATCGAGCCACGTTTCAACCTCGTCTATCGAGCGATAGAAGGCGTAGGAAAGTTCGGAAAGGGCGTGTGGGAAGTGGGACTGCTGAAGTGCAACCGCATCGCCAAGGTCGATAAAAGGCCGACCCTCCATTTCGCACATTGCCTTTGTTTGCAGATAGTTGTTGCGGAATTTGGGGTGCAATTCGCAGGGTTGCAGGCGGGGCATTTGCATCCCCTCGGGCAGCCACACCATCGACACGTTGCGACACCCCAGGCCGCTATGCAACCAGATATCCTCCGCAAGCCCGCGCAGCTCCTCCGCCGTCTCCGCGCCCGAAAGCACGGCCACCGATTGGCGCGAGCCACGCAGGAGGGTCGGAATAGCTTGATACTGAGCGCGAAAATAGCGATTTGTGTTGTCGCTACCCGTTGCAATCACTGCGTCGGGAAATGACTCGCCGTCGTAGCGCTCGGCCGGCAGACGGGAGTCGAGCGCACGCAGTTCGTCGAGGACAAAATTCATCAAAACCCGATCCTTCGACGAGGACTTCACCCACGCCCGATGGCCACTCGCCAGAACGCACAGCAGATCGAAAAGCCCCACGAGAGGCAGGTTGCCGGCCATGATAATCAGCACATTGCGCGGATTTGCAACAGGCACGGCATAGGGTGTAAGCCATGCTTCGAGCAGCTCGCGCCGGAGCATCTCGTCACAAATTGCCTCGACCGAGGCGCGAATCGACGCGGGTGTAAACCAGGGATTCTCGGCAACAGCTTGGGCGATCACCGCTTCGGGCATCGCCTTCAATCGCTCACCGAGCAGACATAGGGTATCAATCGTCTTTGTCATTGATGCAAAGATAGGATTTGAGCGCGGATTTTTGACCTTTTTCTACTTTTTTTCACGAAAAATTTGCAAAACGGGATTTTTGCCGTATATTTGCACTCGCAATTGCAAATTGAGTTGCACTTTTTGCGGAAATAGCTCAGTTGGTAGAGCACAACCTTGCCA
>CAYOEE010000209.1:0-3180 GCA_964402935.1 uncultured Alistipes sp.
AACAATTTTTGTTTGATTTTTTTTACGACTCCACCGGAATTTTTCAGTGATCCGTTGTAACCTCATAGGCCTCATCGGTCACATAGGCCCTATCTTGTCTCCCCGCACACACAAACACAAAAAAGCCTCAGTCCGACGGATTGAGGCTTTTTTTCTGTGACCGTTTGATTAGTCATCCAGGTGGTAGGTGTGCTGAACGTAGATGGCACGCATCTTGTTGGCACGCTTCACCATCGAGGGCTTGTTGAAGAACTGACGGCGACGGAGCTCCTTCAGAACGCCCGTGCGCTCGTACTTACGCTTAAACTTCTTCAGGGCGCGCTCGATGTTCTCGCCCTCCTTTACAGTCGTGATAATCATAGTTGTATTCCTTTTTTGTTTTGTTAAATCTTTTTTTTGTTTTGCCCCTCTTTTTTTAGCACGGGAGCACGCGCACATCGTTCGATTGTTTACTTGGATTTTGTCGTCTCTTGCACACCGAAAACCAAATAGGGATCAAGCCTTGCGGCCTCCTCCTCGGTCAAGATATGTTGTTCAATTAACTCTTGTGTGCAGGTCCAACCTCCTTTCAACTGTCTTTGTTTTACAATCTTCCTCACAAGTCTTGGCCCGATGTACGGGTGGTCTAACTCGCTTGGGGTTGCAAAGTTAATATCTATTTTTCGAATTTCATCACTTTTACAGCAAATTTGTTGCAAAATTTTCTCGTAATTTCGCTCCGTGACGCCCCGAACCTCGGCCAATTGCTCCACGCGGAGGAATCCGCCAAGCCTCTCGCGGTACTCCACAATCGCCCGTGCGGTTTTCTCGCCGATGCCCACCACCTCAAGAAGTCGCGCAGTGTCGGCCGTGTTGATATCTACGGGTGCTTCGTAGGGTGAAAGATCGCTTTCGGGGAAGAGAATGTAAGGCTCAAGCGCCGTGGCTACCGAATCATCCACCACGTAGCAGGCGCGGACCTCCTCCATATCCCGAAAGCCACTCCGGTCGCGCCAGCGAATAAAGGCTTCGGCTTGTCGCTTGGTAAAAGCGCCAATGGCTCGCAGGTAGCTTACGGTCACCGTGTCGATCCGAAACGGGGTGGGTGTAAGCCGTTTGATGCTGTCCCGTTGATTGTGTGTGTAGCTTCGCTCGGTGTAGGTGTTCGGTTTGAGGCGGAATTCCTCACCTATGTTTATATAAGGCTTCAACACCTGGTAGGCCGAGTCTGAAATCCCGTAACAGAGCGCAACATCCTCTCGGATGCGAAAGCGCTTGCCCGCGGCGCGAAACTTTACGAGCGAAACGGCCTCCTGACGACTCATGCCGAGTGCGAGCAGCTCCTCGTAGCTTGCCGTATTGGGGTCGAAAGGGCGTAGGCGGATGGTGGTGTCGGTCTCGGTGATTTGCTGTTGCGGGGCGGTGAGGGATGCTGCGCCCTCTTCGTGACGTTGCCGTGCCGTGAGAATCACGAGCGACAGCACAATCGCCACCGACACAAAGAGCACTGCCTGCCCGTTCAACCGCTTATGAAACTCCTCTGCCATGTTTGCAAAGATAGTGTATCTGCCTGAAAATCGCAAGAACGAGAAAATTTCGTTGAAAAACTATAAAAATTAGTTGCAAAACGAAAAACTTTCGTTATCTTTGCTGTGTAAAACCTTTCACTATGGAAAAATTGACGAAACGAGAAGAGGCATTGATGCAGCTTTTTTGGCAGCACGGCCCCCTGTTTGTGCAGGAGATGGTGGCGATGATGGATGATCCGAAGCCCCATTTCAATACGATTTCGACCCAGGTGCGCACCTTGGAGCAGAAGGGCTATGTGGCGCACAAGGTCTTTGGGGGTACGTATCAGTACTACGCCGTGGTGAGCGAGGAGGCCTTCTCGCGCCTGACGCTCGGCTCGGTCATTGACCGCTATTTCGAGCGCTCCTACCTGGGGGCTGTCTCGGCCTTGGTCGAGGAGGAGAAGATTTCGCTCGAAGAGTTGCGTGAGCTGATCAAACGAATTGAAAAACAAGCCTAAAACGCCTCCCGATGTTTGCCTCTTTGCCCGTATTTGTGCTCTATGCACTCCGCACGGCGCTCTGCCTTGCGCTTTTCTACCTCTTTTTTAAGTGGGTGATGAGCCGCGATACGCTGCACCGCCTGAACCGCGTGGTGCTGCTCACGGCCGTGGTGGTGGCCTTCCTGTTGCCTGTGTGTCGGGTGACGATCGAGGAGATCGTGCCGCGTCCTGAGCCGCTTGCCGTGGATCTTAACCTGCCCGTGGAGGAGGTCTTAACGGTGCTCCCGGATGATGGGATCGCCTGGGATCAGGCGGTGGGAGCATTGTTCCTCCTCGCCATGGGCTTTATGGTGGGACGAATGGGGGTGGCTACGCTCTCCGTGTGGCGCACGATTCGTCGCCTGAAGCGTTCGGCCGTCGAGGTGCGCGAAGAGGCTGCGGCTACGATTATCGTCAGTGAAGAGGCGTGCTCGCCCTTTAGCTGGGGACGCTATATCGTCCTCTCGGCGCGCGATATGGCGGAGAATGGCGAGGCGATTCTGAATCATGAGTTGGCCCATATTCGGCTGGGGCATACCCGGGATTTGGTCTTGTTCGATCTTTTGATGGTGGGGCAGTGGTTCAACCCCGCGATGTGGCTCTTACGGCGTGAACTGCGCGCCATTCACGAGTATGAGGCCGACCGTGCGGTGATAGCTCAGGGGGTCGATCCGCGCAATTATCAGATGCTACTTATAAAAAAGGCCGTTGGCGAGAGGTGGTGCTCGGTAGCCAACAGCCTGAATCACAGTAACCTTAAAAACCGTATTACCATGATGTTGCAAAAACGCACTTCGCGGTGGGCAGCGACTAAGTGTCTGCTTCTCCTGCCGCTTGTCGGCCTGGCCGTAGGGGCCTTTGCCGAGACGCGCTATGTCTATTCCGAAGACAAAGATAGCGCAAAAAATCAGATTTCGCAAACGGCCGAAAATGGGCTGTTGCGCCTTCGTCTCACGGACGACAAGGGGGCACCCGTTGTCGGAGCCACTGTCATAAAAGCAGGCACGAGCGAGGGTATCTGCACCGACCTGGAGGGACGTGGCCGCTTGCAGGTCAAGGCGGGTGATAAGCTCGTTTGCTCGATGATCGGCAAGCGGACGATCAGCTACGAGGTAGGGGTTGTTCCGACCGAGGAATTGACCTTGGAGATG
>CAYOEE010000210.1:0-3171 GCA_964402935.1 uncultured Alistipes sp.
AGCCACAAAAAAGCTGTAAAATCATTTCGCAAACAAATTTTAAACAGCTTCTTAATTTTTCATGCTTCATTTTTAATTACAAAGATTTATCTTTGTCGTATGAAACGCATCGAACTTTTAGCGCCGGCCAAGGATTATGAGGCGGCGGTGGCGGCGGTCGATTACGGGGCAGATGCCCTCTATATCGGCGGCTCGCGGTTTGGTGCGCGTCAGGCGGCGACGAACGCTGTGGAGGAGATTGCCCGCGTGGTGGCCTATGCCCACCGCTACGGGGTGAGGGTCTATGTCACGATGAACACCCTTGTGTGGGATTCGGAACTCGCTGATGCAGAGCGCGAAGCGCGACGGTTGCTTGATGCGGGGGTGGATGCACTCATCGTGCAGGATATGGCCTACTGCCGCATGGGGCTGGAATGTGAACTCCACGCCTCGACCCAGGTGCAGGTGCGCACCCCCGAGGTGGCGCAATTCCTCTCCGAGGCGGGCTTTGCGCGTGTGATTTTGGAGCGTTCGCTCTCGCTCGACGAGATTCGGTCGATCTGCCGAGCAACCACGGCCGAGGTGGAGTGCTTCGTGCATGGGGCGATTTGCGTGGGGTATAGCGGTCGCTGTTTCCTCTCGCGCTCGATCTCCTCGCGCAGCGGCAACCGCGGTGCTTGCAGCCAGCCCTGTCGCCTGAAATGGAATCTGACGGATGGCAAGGGGAAAACCTACCTCAAAGATAAGCACCTCCTGTCGGTGCAGGATCTCTCGCTCAAAAATCGGCTGGGCGAACTGCTTGATGCAGGCGTCACGTCGTTCAAAATCGAGGGGCGACTGAAGGATACGGCCTACATCAAAAATGTCGTGGCGGCCTACCGCGCGGCGTTGGATGCGGAGCTGAAGAAGCGTCCGCACCTGAGGCGTGCCTCGGTGGGGGAGTCTGCAACCTCCTTTGTGCCCGACACGGCCAAGAGCTTTACGCGGGGCGAGTCGCACTACTTCCTCGATGGCAAACGGCGGGGTGTAGCCTCGTTCGATACGCCCAAGGCCGTGGGTGAGATGGTCGGTCGCATCGTAAGCGCAGATCGTCGCTCGTGGCGCGTCGAGACATCGAAATCCCTCGCGGCCGGTGACGGCGTTTGCCTTATGACCTCCGAGGGGCTTTACGGCACGAACCTGAACGCGGTGGAGGGGGATCGGCTCTTCCCCAACAAGCCGATTGCAGTCCCTGCAGGCACGCCCCTTTATCGCAACTACGACCACCTCTTCCACAAACAGCTCGCGGCCGATCGCACGCGTCGCGTGATTCCGACCGAGGCGTGGGTAGCTTGCTCTGAGCAGGGAATTTCGCTCCGTCTGCGTGATGCGGAGGGAGTGGAGCGTATCGTGGAGCGGACAATAACGCTCGAACCGGCTCAAAACGGAGCGAAGAACAGCGATTCAATCCGTCGGCAGGTGATGCGCTCGGGTGATACGATTTTCCGCATCGAACAGGTTTCTGTTGCGGGCGAGGAGTGGTTCGTCCCCGCCTCGGTGGTGGCCGAGCTGCGACGCGAGGGGCTGGAGCAACTGCTCGAACAGCGAATGCACCTGCCGCGCGAAAAGCGCCTCTTTAAGGAGCACGATGCCCGCTATCCGCACACGACGCTCACGGCCGAGGAGAACGTGACGAATCGCCTCTCCGAGCTGTTCTACCGCGACCACGGAGTGGAACGTATTGTCGAGCCGTTGGAGCTTTCGCCCACGACCGTTGGTGCGCGCGTGATGCAGTCGGCCTACTGCCTGCGTCGTGAGCTGGGCGAGTGCTTGAAAGAGCGACCGCGCCTCCGGGGCGATCTCTACCTCGAGGCGGTGGGACACCGTTACCGCTTGGAGTTCGACTGCAAGCGCTGTGAAATGAATTTGATCGATTGTACGAAATAGTATGCAGCAACAACTGACACCCGATTTTCGGGATTATGAACTCATTGATTCGGGCGACTTCGAGAAACTCGAACGCTTCGGTCGCATCACCACGCGCCGCCCCGAGCCACAGGCCATCTGGCACAAGAGCCTCTCGGAGGAGGAGTGGCAACGCCTCTCCGATGCCTCGTTTCTGCGCGACGGCAAGAGCGAGGAGCGGGGCGAGTGGCGCGTGAAACCCCACACGCCCGACCGCTGGACGGTCAGCTACCGTTATAAGGAGATGGCACTGAAGATGCGCCTGGCGATGACCTCGTTTAAGCATGTGGGCATCTTCCCCGAGCAGGCCGCCAATTGGAATTTTATCTACGACAACTGTCAAACAATCAAGGTGAAACATACGCCCCGCGTGCTCAATCTCTTTGCTTATACGGGCGGTGCTACGTTGGCGGCTCGTTCGGCAGGAGCGGAGGTGACGCACGTCGATTCGGTGAAACAGGTTGTGACCTGGTCGCGCGAAAATATGGAGCAGAGCGGCCTGGAGGGGGTGCGCTGGATGGTGGAGGATGCCCTGAAGTTTGTGCGCCGTGAGGTGCGCCGTGGCAACCGCTACGACGGTATTATCCTCGATCCGCCCGCCTACGGTCGCGGTGCAAATGGCGAGAAGTGGGTTCTGGAGGAAAATATCGGCGAGATGCTGGCCTACTGTGCCTCCTTGCTGGAGAAGGAGGATGCCTTTTTGGTGCTGAACCTCTACTCGATGGGACTCTCCTCGACCCTGGCTCGCACGGCTGTAAGACAGGCCTTTGGCGTGCCTCATACGGAGCAATATGGCGAACTTACCTTCACGGATCGCGCCGGCAAGGAGCTGCCGCTCGGAACTTACTATCGCTTTCAGCGGTAATTCGAAATTAGAAGTGTTACTTAGAAAATAGATATAAGTAGGGAGGCAAGATTGTATATTTGAGAAATTTTTCGTATATTTGTAAAAATATAATCGTTACGCAATATGGTTTTAGTACTGATTTTTGCCCTGTTGAGTGGCTGTTTCCTGGCTGCTTTGGTCGGTATGCTTGGCCGACGTCGTACCATTGGCTTTGGCTGGCCGTTTCTCCTCAGCCTCATCTTTACGCCCCTGGTGGGTCTTATTATCGTGCTGTTGTCCGAGAAACTGCCCGATGGCCAAAAGCAAGGGCTGGGCTGCATTGGCGGCACGCTCGCTTTCTTGGGCTTTTTGTGCTTGATCGTCTTTCTGCTGCTCTTGTTGGGTGGCGGGGCGATGATCGC
>CAYOEE010000211.1:0-3165 GCA_964402935.1 uncultured Alistipes sp.
GGATGGGCGGCTTCTGGTGCTCCATCGTGCGCACCTGAATCGACGAGGTGTGCGTGCGTAGCAGAATATCCTTCGGATTCGGCTCCGTGCCCTGCTTCTCGATGAAGAAGGTGTCCTGCATATCGCGTGCGGGGTGCTCGGGCGGGAAGTTCAGCGACGTGAAGACGTGCTGGTCATCCTCGATCTCGGGGCCGTCGGCCACCGTATAGCCCAGGCGCGAGAAAACCTCGACAATCTCGTTTTTGACGAGCGAAATCGGGTGGCGCGAACCTAGCTCCTCGGCCGTACCCGGGCAGGTCATGTCGCCAATCGAGCCGGCGGGGTTCGTTGCACTGTTTTCTAACTCCTCACGTAGGGTGTTGATGCGCGTGATGGCCTCATTTTTGAGGGCGTTGAGTTTTTGACCCAGTTCACGTTTGAGCTCCGGAGCTACGCTCTTGAACTCATCCATCAGGGCGGTCAGCTCACCCTTCTTGCCGAGGATGCGGATGCGGAATTCTTCGATCTCGGCGGCTGCTTTGGGCTTGAACTCTTCGACTTGTCGCAGAAGTTCGTTGATTTTTTCAATCATATTTTGAATGTTAACTCTTTTTCGTTATTTTTGGGCGTTGTGATTAGAACAGAGTTCTAACACGCAAAGTTAGTAAAAAAAGTTAGGATGCGAAAATATCTGCTCATTATAGCCCTTATTGTTGGTTTTTTCGTGCCGGTTTCGGCATCGAACAGACAGCAAACGCCCGCATCGCGGGGCGTAGGCCTTGTTTTGAGCGGAGGTGGCGCCAAGGGTCTTTACCACATCGGCGTCTTGGAGGCCCTTGAGGAGTACGGCATCCCGATCGACTATGTGGCCGGAACATCCATGGGTTCGATCATCGGAGCGCTCTACGCTTCGGGCTATTCGCCTCGGGAGATGCGCGAGCTGGTTCTCTCGGGCAAGGTGCAACGATGGCTTTCGGGACGCATCGACCCTACGGTCTATATGCCCTATTATCGCCAGGTCGGTAACTCGCCCTCGTTCATCAACTTGTGGCTCGACATGAACGACAAGGAGCAAACCTTCCAATTGCCGAAGAACCTGATCTCCTCGACCCAGATCGACATGGCGCTCATCGAGCTTTTTGCACCCGCTTCGACAGCCTCCGGTAACGACTTCTCGCAACTGATGATTCCCTTCCTCTGTGTGGCGGCCGACATGAATGCCCGACAGCCCGTGATCATGGAGAGCGGATCACTGCCCGAAGCGATTCGTTCCTCGATGTCTATTCCGTTGGCTTTCAAACCCGTAAAGCGTGATTCGATGTTGCTTTACGATGGCGGTATCTACGACAATTTCCCTTGGCGGGCACTCGACGAGAAGCATCATCCCGAACTCTTGATCGGCTCGATCTGCACTTCGGGTGAGGTGCGTCCCGATGGCGAGGAGTCGCTCATCGACCAAGCGGTACTGATTGCCATGAGCGGGTCGGACTACACGATGCCGGCCGATCGTTCGGTGACGATTCATCGAGCCGTACCGGTCGGAATGCTCGACTTTGACTCGGCCGAGCCGGTGATGCAGGCCGGCTACGAGGATGCCCTGCGACAGCTTCCGGCCATCCTGGAGCGTATCCCCGTGGAGCAACGCATGACGCGCGAACAGTATGAGGCACGTCGCGAGGCGTTCCGTCGGAAGTGTCCTCCGCTGATCTTCAACAACTACGATATTTCGGGTGTAAACGATGAGCAGATCGCCTACATCCGCGACTATATACGAACCGACCTGCATGGTAACGATCGCCAGCGTCAGATGAATTTCGAGCGCCTGCGCGAGAATACCTACCGCCTGCTCGTTACGGGTGATTATCAGATGGATGTGCCGCGTGTGAGCTACGATAAAAAGACGGAGCGATACAGCTTTGCGGCAGAACTTACGGCGCGCCCCAATCTGAAACTTACGATCGGAGGCAACATCTCCTCGACCGCCTTCAATCAGGCCTACATCGGGCTTAATTACCAGTCGTTCGGACGAGCAGCTCACCGCTTTGGTGCCAACCTCTACCTCGGCCCGACCCATACCTGGGGATCGCTCGGTGGGCGTATGGACTTCTATGTCAATGACCCCTTCTTCCTGACCTACGCCTACAACTTCTCGACCGAGAACAACCGCCACGGTTCGTTCGGCCGCATTACGGAGATTGATAACACGCTGGCCGTCAAGCAGAGCGAGAGTTTCGGTTCGTTTGGTATTGGCTTCCGCCTCACGCATCGCTCACTCGTGGAACTGAAATTGCACGCCGGTCACAGCAACTACCACAACGAATCGGCTTTCGACCCCGAAAAGAGTGATCATACCCGCTTCTGGTTCTATGGGGCGAAGTTGGAGCTGGCTCGCAATACGCTCGACAAATTCATCTATCCGACGCGCGGTTCGGAGCTTCACCTCTCGGCGATCTGCCTCAATGGCCGCGATCGTTTTTCGTTGCACGATCGCAATAAATTTCAACCGGGTACGGGGCGCAGCTGGTATGGTGGACGCTTCCAGTACGAGAAGATCTTCAATATGCCCTCCTCCACCTGGTTTATGCTGGGTGTGAATATGGAGGCGGTCTATACCAACCACCCCGAATTTACCTCCGAGGGTGCAACGCTCATGACCCTGCCGGCCTATGAGCCTATTCCACACGCCCGCATGATCTTCATGCCCGACTTCTCGGCCAAGCGTTTTGTGGCAGGAGGTGTCAATCCCACCTTCTCCTTCACCCCCAACTTCTTCCTGCGCACCGGCTTCTATGCTATGTATCGCAGCCGCAACGACTACGCCTCCGGCACCCTGGTCAATTGGGAGGATCATCAGCTCAATTTCATCACCGAGGCCGCTTTGGTCTATCACACCCCCATCGGCCCCGTGAATCTCTCCCTCATTAAGTACGGCCTGAACAGCTGGGAAAATATGTACCTGATGTTTAACTTTGGGTATCCGATCTTTGCGCCGAAAGCCACCTTCTATTAGTTTTTCGATTTTAGAGGACAAAATCTGCTCGCATAAAATACCCCCGGAAGGTAAGGATAGCAAAGAAATTAAGGAGATTAAAGAATTGCTCCTTAATCTCCTTAAAATCTTTAATTTCCTTATTTTCTTCAGGCCTTTTCTGCCTTACCAGATCACGACGCGCTCCTCCTCGGGCA
>CAYOEE010000212.1:0-3136 GCA_964402935.1 uncultured Alistipes sp.
GGCGAGTTCTGGCTCAACAGCCCCACGCACGACAAGCCGAACGATATGTTGGATGCCATCAGTGGCGGTCACGTCTATGGCAAGCGCGTCATTTCGGCCGAGGGTTTTACGACCCTGCGCGGCGTGTGGGACGAGACGCCCAAGATGTTGAAGCCCGTCCTGGATCGCAACTATGCGCTGGGCCTGAACCGCCTGGTCTATCACGTCTATACGCACAATCCGTGGATGAACCGCAAGCCGGGTATGACCCTCGACGGCATCGGCCTCTTCTTCCAGCGCGATAACACCTGGTTCAAGCATGGCGCACGCGGCATGAACGACTACGCTTCGCGTTGTCAGGCCTTGCTGCAATACGGTGTGCCGGTGGTCGATCTGGCCGTCTTTACGGGCGAGGAGATGCCGCGTCGCTCGATCCTGCCTGAGCGCCTTGTGCCGTCGCTGCCCGGATTGTTTGGTGCGGAGCGGGTCGCAAGTGAGCGTGTGCGCCTTCAGAACGAGGGGCAACCCATGCGCACGAAACCCATCGGGGTGAAACATTCGGCCAACATGGCTGATCCCGAACTGTGGATCAACCCCCTGCGGGGCTACGCCTACGATTCGTTCAACCGTGATGCTTTGTTGCGTCTGGCGGAGGTGAAAGATGGCCGCGTGGTACTGCCCGGTGGCGCATCGTACCGTGTATTCGTCGTGCCCGGAAAGCGCCCGATGAATCCCGAAACACCGATGTCGGAGGAGGTTTGCGCGAAGATCGAGGAGCTGAAAGCAGGTGGGGTGGTCGTTCTCGAAAAACCCTATGAAAATGAAGATTTCTCGGCTTACGGCCTGGAGCGCGATGTGATTGTATCGGAGCATGTGGCCTGGACGCATCGCCGTTCGGAGCAGGACAATACCGATATCTATTTCCTGAGCAACCAACGTGGCGAGTCCTCGACACTCACCGCCTCGTTCCGCGTGACGGATCGTCTGCCCGAATTGTGGAACCCGATGACGGGCGAAATTGCGGATGCCGTTGCATGGCGCACGGTTGAGGGGCGCACCGAGGTTGATCTGTCGCTCGAAGAGGGCGAGTCGATCTTTGTGGTCTTCCGCCATGCCGGCTCTCCGAAGCCGACGGCAACGGTACGGACTGCGATAAAGCCGATTGAGAGAACCTCCGATTGGTGGCTCACGTTCGATCTGAACGACGAGGGCGTGCGCACCGAGCGCACGGCTCGGCTCTACGATTGGACGACCCATCCCGAGTGGCGCATCAAGCACTATTCGGGTACGGTGACCTACCGCACCACGTTTCGCTATCGCGCAAAGGGCGATCGGGTGATTCTGCTGCTGCCCAAGCTCTATGACGTGGCGGCCGTGAAGCTCAACGGCAAAAAGTGCGGCATTGTTTGGACGGCTCCCTATGAGGTCGATGTGACCGAGGCGATTCGTCGGGGCGAGAATGAGCTGATCATCGAGGTGCAGAACACATGGGCCAATGCCCTCGCGGGTGCCGATAAGGGGCAGGCTCCCTATCGTCGAATTTGGACCAATGCCACCTATCGTCGCGCCTCGGAGGAACTTCTGCCGGCCGGTTTGGTGGGGGAGCTGCATATCAAGACAATCAAAACCAAATAAGTCAAATAAATAAAATACAACCGATATGAAACTGCAACGATTCCTGCTGCTCATGGTAGCAGCAACGATGGCCCTAAAGGCCACGGCGGAGGTCAAGCTCCCCGCCTTCTTCATGGACAACATGGTGCTGCAACAGCAGACCACGGCACGCCTGTGGGGCTATGCCACTCCGAAAAAGGAGGTCAAGGTAACCACTTCGTGGAACGGCGAGAGCTATACCGTAAAGGCCGACAAGGCGGGTCGCTTCGAGGTTGCGTTCCCGACCGCCGAGGCGGGTGGCCCGTATGAGGTGACCGTTTCGGATGGTGAGACCGTGACGCTGAAGAATGTGATGCTGGGCGAGGTGTGGATCTGCTCCGGCCAATCGAATATGGAGATGCCGATGAAGGGCTTTAAGAACCAGCCCGTGGAGAATGGCAACATCGACGCGGCGAAGGGTACGAACCCCAACATCCGCCTCTTTACCGTGAAGCGCAACGCCACGATCTCGGAGGTGGAGGATGTGACGGGTGAGTGGGAGGAGGCCAAGCCCCTCTCGATCCGCGATTTCTCGGCCACGGCCTACTACTTTGGTCGTATGCTGGAGGAGGAGTTGCAGGTGCCCGTGGGTCTGATCTGCGTGGCTTGGGGCGGTTCGGCGTGTGAGGCGTGGATGACCCCCGAGATGCTGGAAAACTTCCCGCAGGTGAAGCTCCCCAAGACGCAGCAGGAGGTCGATAAGACGCAGCAGCGTTGCCCGACAGCTCTCTGGAACGGTATGTTGCGCCCGCTGGTGGGTATGGCCATGCGCGGCGTGATCTGGTACCAGGGTTGCGACAACTGGAATCGTGCCTACTACTATGCCGACCTGCACGCTACGATGATCCGTGGTTGGCGCGAGAAGTGGGGCATTGGCGACTTCCCGTTCTACTACTGCCAGATTGCTCCGTTTGATTACGATATCATCACCGGTGTCGGTCAGCCGCGCTACAACTCGGCCTACCTGCGTGAGCAGCAGGCCAAGGTGGAGCACATGGTGCCCAATTCGGGCATGGCCGTACTGCTCGATGTGGGCATGGAGCGCGGTATCCACCCCTACGACAAGAAGACCCCGGGTGAGCGTTTGGCTCTCCATGCGCTGAACAAGACCTACGGCTGGGAGGGTATCTACTGCGATGCTCCCATCTACAAGGGGATCGAGATCAAGGGCGATGTGGTGGAGGTGTCGTTCGACCGCTCGCCGATGTGGATTTCGTGCAAGCACGGCTTCGAGTCGAAGTGCTTCGAGGTGGCCGGTGAGGATCGCGTATTCTATCCCGCCAAGGCCGAGGTGAAGCAGAAGAAGATGATCGTCCGCTCGGACAAGGTGAAGAACCCCGTGGCTGTGCGCTACGGTTTTAAGGATTGGTGCGTAGGTGACCTCTACGGTTCGGACGGCCTGCCGATTTCGTCGTTCCGCTCGGACGATTGGGCTGACCCCGCACCGATTAAAGAGAATTAGAAGCTGTTTAAAATTTATTTGCTTCATTCTTTTACGCTCTTT
>CAYOEE010000213.1:0-3124 GCA_964402935.1 uncultured Alistipes sp.
TCACGATCGAGAAGGAGCAGAACTACCACCACGGCATCATCAAGGGTGAGCCGTTTGTAGTATCGAAGGTCGAGGAGGATGACGAGGCGGTAAAGGTTGAGTGCCGTTACTACTCGAATGTGGCTAACGACGCGATCTACAAGGATTTCCCGCACGCTTTCAAGTGCAAGATTGTCTATAAGCTCTCAGCCAAGGGGCTGAAGCAGGAGGTGGTATTCTCGAACCGCAGCGAGCAGAATATGCCCGTGGGTGTCGGTTTCCACACCCCGATCGTGATTCCCTTTGCCGGTGGCGAGGCTGCGGATTATCGTATGCGCGTAGCCGTGGGTGAGCAGGTGGAGCTGAGCGAAAGAAATCTCCCGACGGGTAAGACCCTGCCGCTCAACGAGCAGTGGGCCAAACTCCGTGAGGGTGGTTTGCAGGTGACCGATTGCGAGCCGCTGGAGGCCGGTTTCACGCTCCGCGAGATCGAGGTGGACGGTAAGTCGTATCGAGGTGCCGTGGTCGAGAATATCCAAACGGGCGTCAAGGTCTTCTACGAGGTGGACGACAAGACGACCTACTGGACGATCTGGAACAACGGTGGTCAGGTGAACTACTGCTGCCCCGAGCCGCAATCGTGGACGACGAATGCTCCCAATGCGGCTGATCCGAAGGCTGCCGGCTTTGTGGCCGTGGAGCCGGGTGAGAAGTGGAAGGCTACTTACAAGCTCTATTGCAAGTAATTTTTTCACTTTTAACTACAAAAAAGGTATTTCTTCCTTCGGGGAGAGTGCCTTTTTTTGTATCTTGTCGGCCGAAATGAACGTTGAAAATTTTGGATTATGATCGCTATCCCTACCCTGCTTTTGGCATTGATCGCTGCGTTGAAAGGGCGTCGGGACGGTTGGTGGATTCCGCTTGGATTGTTGCTCTCGGCCGTGGGTGATCTTTGCGGCTCGCAGAATTTGCCTCAGGCGCAGATGGGTGCTTTTGCGCTGGCTCTGTGTTGCTACATTGCCGACTTTGCGCCCTACGGCCTTTTGACGAAGGAGCGCGTGCGCCCGCTTGTGGTGACCTTTATCGCCTTCTGTGTAGCGCTGGGCTTCCTCGTGGTGGAGATTCGCTCGACCATCGAGGCCTTCACCGTGGGACTCTATGCCGTGGTACTGCTATCGATGCTCTCCGCAACCCTGATTCAACACCGAAAGGGCTGGGGATGGTATGTCGTGGCGGCCCTGCTCTTTGTCTTCTCGGACGGAGTGATTGGCTATTCGCGCTATGTGAATGCCCTACCCGCAGCCGATTGGTGGTGCCTGCCTCCCTACTACGCAGCCCAGGTGATTTTTGCCTGGCGCTATTGGGTGCAATCAAAAAATGAAAAACGGGAAGCTCGATAGCCTCCCGTTTTTTGTCAAAATGGCACGTCGTTAAAAGCGCTCGAAGCAGACCGTCTGTTCCAACGGCTTGCGCATCTCGTTGTGGCGGTCGGGCGAGGCGGGTTCGCCCTCGCCATAGCCCACAAGAAGGATATTGACGGGAACAACCTCGTCGGGCAGCCCGAACTCCTCACGTACGGCCTCCGGCTTAAACATACAGATCCAAAGCGTATCAAGCCCCAGCGAGGCGGCGGCGAGCATCATGTGGTCGGTCACGATCGAGGCGTCGATATCGCTGATCTTCTTCTCGTCGTATTTGCGTTGCCACACTTCGCTCGTATCGGCGCAGACCAGAATGGCCAGCGGAGCACCGAAGTCGCGTGTGCAACGGCTGAGTCGCTCCATGCCCTCTTTGGACTCGATGACCACCAATCGTTGCGGTTGGCGGTTGGCTCCCGTGGGGGCTACACGACCCGCTTCGAGAATCTGCATCAACTTTTCGCGCTCGACCTTACGGTCGGTGTATTTACGGCAGGCATAACGCCGCTTGGCTAATTGCAAGAAATCCATCTGTTGTTCATTTTTTGTTCATTAGATGACAAAGATAACACAAAAATCGTGCATCGTGTCATACTCAACCGACAGAATGGCAGAAAAAACTGTGTGGCACACCCTTTGCTGGAATGAAACGTGCAACAGAGAAAACAACAAAACACGAAAAAATATGAGAAACGGAACCATTGGAGTGACTACGGAGAACATCTTCCCCGTGATCAAAAAGTTTTTGTATTCGGATCATGAGATCTTCCTGCGCGAGTTGATTTCGAATGCGGTGGATGCCTCGCAGAAGCTGCGCACGCTCTCCTCGAAGGGGGCTTACAGCGGTGAGCTGGGCGACCTTAAGGTCGAAGTGGAGGTCGATACCGAGAAGCGTATTCTTACGATCCGCGACCACGGTATCGGTATGACGGCCGACGAGGTGGATCGCTACATCAATCAGATTGCCTTCTCGGGTGCCGAGGAGTTTATGGCCAAGTATCAGGATCAGGCCATCATCGGCCACTTCGGTCTGGGATTCTACTCTTCGTTCATGGTCTCGGACAAGGTGGAGATCTTCTCGCAGTCCTATAACGAGGCGGCCAAGTCGGTGCATTGGAGCTGTACGGGTACGCCCGAGTTCGAGATGGAGGAGCTGGAGGAGAAGCTCGAGCGCGGAACGCAGATCGTACTGCATCTCTCGGAGGATATGAAGGAGTATGCCGAGTCGGCGACGATCGAGGGACTTCTGAAGAAGTATTGCCGCTTCCTGCCTGTTAAGATCGTCTTTGGCAAGGTCAAGGAGTGGAAGGATGGCAAGTACCAGGACACCGAAAAGGACAATGTGATCAACAACATCGAGCCGCTCTGGACGCGTATGCCGTCGGAGATCACCGAGGAGCAGTACAAGGAGTTTTACAGCGAGCTCTACCCCATGTCGGAGGAGCCGCTGTTCTCGATTCACCTGAATATCGACTATCCGTTCAACCTCACGGGTATTCTCTACTTCCCGAAGATTCGCAACAACTTCGAGATTCAGAAGAACAAAATCCAACTCTACTGCAATCAGGTCTATGTGACGGATCAGGTCGAGGGCATCGTGCCGGAGTACCTCACGTTGTTGCACGGCGTGATCGACTCGCCCGATATTCCACTCAACGTGTCGCGCAGCTACCTGCAGAGCGATCCGAATGTGAAGAAGATTTCGAACTACATCACGCGCAAGGTGG
>CAYOEE010000214.1:0-3108 GCA_964402935.1 uncultured Alistipes sp.
TTCGCAAACAAATTTAAACAGCTTCTAAAAAGGTTGAATTATCGAACCTCACTACACCAATTTTAGATAACCTTATAAAACCTTTCCTTTTCCCAATTTGTTGACTCGAACGTCCGCTGAAGCCTCCCTTTGCCAAAGGGAGGTGTGGAGGGAATGTAGATATAGGTGCAGGAACCGCACAAAAAAGAGCAGTCTTTCGAACTGCTCTTTTTTGTGCGGATAAAGGGACTCGAACCCCCACGCCTCTCGGCAACAGATCCTAAGTCTGTCGTGGCTACCAATTACACCATATCCGCTTGAATCGAGGACAAAGGTAGGCAAAAAATCCCAAAAGACAACGCCAAAGGGTGAAGATTGCAAATTTTTACCTATTTTTGTCTTTTGTAAATCAAGCGCCATGCCACACAAACTGACTCTCAAACTGCGCCCCAAGGAGGCTACCGATGCGAAAATCTACACCGCTTTGGCGGCTCGCACGATCGGCATTTCGGATCGCGACATCGCCCTGGTGCGGGTCGTGAAGCGTTCGATTGATGCTCGTCAGCGCCAGGTGATTGTGCATCTGACTCTGGAGGTTTATGTCGATCGCGAGGAGCAGCCTGCTCCGCTTCATTTCGACTACCCCTCGTGCGTGGGTAAGCCGGAGGTCGTGGTGGTTGGCTCAGGCCCTGCGGGGTTGTTTGCCTCGCTGAGGCTCATTGAGTTAGGCTATCGGCCGATTCTTTTGGAGCGCGGACGCGATGTCTCGGCCCGCAAGGTCGATATTGCGCAGATCAATCGTGGCGAGAAGATCAACCCCGACTCGAACTACGCCTTTGGCGAGGGCGGTGCGGGCACCTTCTCGGATGGCAAGCTCTTCACGCGCAGCAAGAAACGCGGCGACTACAATAAGGCGTTGCAAACGCTTGTTTTTCATGGTGCTAACCCCGAAATTCTCTTCGAGGCGCACCCCCACATCGGTACCGATAAGCTCCCCTACATCATCCGTCGCATCTGCCAAACGATCACGGCGTGCGGTGGCGAGGTGCTGTTCGAGCGGCGTGTTACGGACCTGATTATGCGCGAAAATCGCGTCAAAGGGGTTGTCTGCGGTGACGAGCGCATTGAGGGCGTGGCGGTGGTCTTGGCTACGGGGCACTCGGCACGCGATATCTACCACCTCTTGCACGAGCGCGGGGTAAGGCTCGAGGCCAAGCCCTTTGCCATGGGTGTGCGCATCGAGCATCCGCAACGCCTTATCGATCAGATTCAATACCACCAGCCGGAGCGCGGCGAGTACCTTCCGGCAGCATCCTATTCGCTTGTCAGCCAGGAGCATGGACGCGGAGTGTATTCTTTCTGTATGTGCCCGGGCGGATTTATCGTGCCGGCCATGACCGACGCGGCGCACTCGGTTGTCAATGGTATGTCGCCCAGTGGTCGCACCTCGCCCTATGCCAATTCGGGCCTCGTTGCCGAGGTGCGCGAGGCGGACTATGCCCACCTGGTTGAGGAGTGGGGTGCTTTGGCGGGATTGCGTTTCCAAGAGCTTTTTGAGGAGGAGGCACGCCGTCAGGGTGGCGATCGGCAGGTTGCCCCCGCGCAGCGCGTGGCCGATTTCGTAGCCGGCAAGACCTCCACGGCACTGCCCGCAACCTCCTATGTGCCGGGGATTACCCCTTCGCGCCTCGATCAGTGGATGCCGGCCTTCATTGCCGAGGGGTTGCGAGCCGGTCTTTCGACCTTCGGGCGGAAGTTGCGGGGCTTCGTGACGAACGAAGCGGTGGTCGTGGGCGTCGAATCGCGCACCTCGACCCCCGTGCGTATTCCGCGCGATGCGGAGAGCCTGATGCACCCCGAGGTGGAGGGACTTTTCCCCACGGGCGAGGGGGCAGGTTATGCCGGAGGAATCATCTCGGCCGCCTTGGATGGTGAGCGTGTGGCCGATGCCGTGGCGCATTATGCAAAATAGCTATCGTTGAAAATCAGCGCGTTACGGTTTGTTGTTAAAATTTCTTCAAAAATTTTGAAAATTTTTTATTAAAATATTTGCACGAAACGCAGAAAGGCCTTATCTTTGCAACGAAGTTTTAAGGTTCATTTTAGGTTAGTAGTTTTAGGTTGGTGAGGAAATCGACGAATCGAGGGCGTGCTGCTCCGATTCACGGTTTCCTTCTTTTTTTTGTGCCTATTCCAGCACGAATTTGGCCTGTACGCGGTGCTGGAGGTTGATGGTTTGAAATTCCAGCCCCTCCTCTTCGACCACGGCGTCGAACGAGGCAGCCTCCTCCATCACGCCACGTGCCTTGATGTTAGCCACCGTAAAGGTGGTACGCACGGGCGAGGAGTAGTCGGCAATCCAGAAACATTTTCCGGCCTTTTGGTCGATCGCCTCGGCCAGGGCGCGGGCATTGTCGCGTGCGGCACGCATCGCCTCAGTACGGGTTTCGGCTTTGAGTCGCTCGATGTCCGTGTGCGACACCTTCGCAACGGTCACCTGCGAGATCCCCAATCCATCGAGAGCACGCCAAACACGAGCCACCTCTGTAGCCGATCCCAACTTTAACTCATACTGCGCTTTAGATAGCGCGTTGCCCCGCTTGAAATAGGCACTCGTGAGGTCGATCATCTTGAGCTGCTCATCGGGTTTTACGCCCAGCTTCTTGAGTGCCGAAAGCATCTCGCGCTGCTGTTCGTCGATCGAGATTTTGCCCTTCGAGTCGCGCTCGTTGATCGTGATCGAGAGGTAGATTTCGTTGGGCGAAACCTCCTTCTCGGCGACCCCCGTCACCTCGATAAAGCTCGGAAATGCTTCCACTTGTTGTGCCACGACCTTTCCGGCCAAGAGCAGCACGGCTGCTATCAGTAACAAATTCTTTTTCATAAATATCGGGTTTTTACCTGTCTAACGCAAACCAAGGGCCGAAACGTATATCGAATTCAAAATTATTAAGGGCGAAAAGAAGTTGTCTAACAAGGTGATTTTGGCGTTAAGTTCCTTTTGGTTGCTCCGCCTCGGTAAAGTCTGCAAGCGGCCTCTGCACTCGCCTTAATAGCAACGTTGAAAAGGGGGACTTAGAAGCTGTTTGAATTTGTTTACGAAATTATTTTATAAGCTGGTTTGTGGCT
>CAYOEE010000215.1:0-3072 GCA_964402935.1 uncultured Alistipes sp.
CATTTTGAATTTTTTTCCTGCCCCACCGAAATGTTACAGTGAGCTTTTTTTACAGCTTCTTAGTATTCGGTCACCACCTTCCCGTCCACGGTGATGTCGTGGTAGCGCACCTCTCCGGCATCGTCCGTCACGAACAGCGGACGCCCGTCCGGCTTTTCGTAGTGGAAATGGATGCCGTTGAGCGAAACCCCGCGTGCGTGGCGGATAAACATACCCTTGGCGGGAATCGTGCCGAACATCCACGGCTCGGGGTAGGTACGCTCCTGCTCGGGCGGGATGCGCAGACCATCATCCGCGCTATAACCTCCCTGGTAGTAGATGTGGATGTCGTTCAGCGTGACATCCTCGATCAGCGCGCCCGGAATACCGCTGATGATCGACGAGTAGCGCGAATCGGCATTGAAGACATTGACATGACTGATGCGGATGCGCTTCATCACGCCGACCGGTGTCCCCTCGGGACTGCGCAGACGCGCACCCAGGCGCAGGAAGATCGGGGCATTGACAATGTCGCGCATCGTCAGGTTGCTGATCACGATATCCTCCAGATGACCGCCATCGACCGTCTCGAGGGCCAGACCGCGACAACGCTCGAAGATGCAGTTCGTGATGGCGATGTTCTTAAATCCGCCACTCGACTCGGTGCCCAGCTTGATGCGACCGGTTACAAAGCCGTGGTCGGGAGCTTGCGGCTCGTCGCGCTGCCAGGTGCAGTCCAACACGCTGCCACGGTCGTAACCGCTGACCAGACAATCCGAAATCGTGACATTCTCCGTATCCTTGAAGTAGCCCAGGGCGTAGGAGGCCTTCAGCACGATGGCATCGTCCCACGGCGAATTGACCGTGCAACCCATGACGCGGACATTCTTGCAGCAGTCGATGTCGAAACCGTCGCGGTTCGTATCAACCTTCACGTTGAGGATAGTTAGATTATCGACCCCCGTAGCCAGCAGGGCGAAGTGGCCGCAGTGCAGCATCGAGATATCTTTCAGCGTTACATTTTTGCAGAGCTTCAGGCTGATTGCCTTGTTGCCGACGCCCGGCAGGCGGCTCTCCTCGCGCGTGAGTCCTTTGCCGTAGATCAGTCCCGGGCCGCTGATGGTGATATCCTCCAGCCCGATGCCCCAGATAAGCGAGTTTTTCCAGTGACTGTGGCCGAAATCCTGGAATTTGTTGTGCTCGTTTGGTTCGGCCACGTCGTAACCCTCGGTAGCCGTAGGAAAGGCTGCCACGATCTGCGCGCCCTGCTCCAAGTAGAGGTGGATGTGGCTGGCCAGGCGGATCGAGTAGCAGGCATACTCACCGGCCGGGAAGTAGATCGTACCACCCCCTGTGGCGGCAGCCTCCTCAATGGCGCGGTTGATGGCCGGCGTGTCGATCGTTTTGCCGTCGGCCTTGGCGCCGTAATCCTGTACGTTGTATATCTTGGCCTCGGCCACGGTGGCACAAAGCGAGAAAATCAAAAGTAAGAGGCGTTTCATGGTTGTTTATTTTTGCAGTTCCATTAACTTAAATTTGCGTAGGTAGGTGGCGTTGCCGTACATGAGGTGGTTGTCCGAGAGGTTCCAGAATCCCCCTTTCGAGGTGGGGTGAGCATCCCAGTCGATGATGGCCCACGCAAGGCCGATTTCGTTGCCCTCTTCGAGGCGTGTGGGCTTCGAGTACTTCGCACCCCGCTCGTCGGCATGGTCGAAGGGGGTGATGTAGAACTCCAGCGTGAGTTTCCCGCTCTCTCCCTCGCGGAACGAATAGTGGTAGGCATAATCGGCATAGGGAGGCTCTTTGAGCCACACTTGCGGTCCCCAATACATGCACCAGTCCTCGCCGTGCGGCGGGGTGAAGATGTGGTAGTTCTGAGCGTGGCAACCGTGGAATTTGAACCAAGCCTGCCATACATCTTTCGGGGCGGTGGGGTGGAAGCGGTCGATGAACGGGCCGCCCGAGAGGTCGCCATCCACGACCACCTCGAAAATATCGGTTTGCAGCGAATCCTCGCTGAATCGCCAATAGTCGTCGTAGGCCTCGTAGAGGAAGTAAAGACGCTGCGTTTCGGCGCACCAGCCCACCTTGACGCTTACGCGAAGGGTCTTCGGGTTGGGTTTCGGGTGCTTGCCCTCATCCTCCGTGAGTGCCTGCTCCGTAATTCGGTACGCATCCGGCACGCAGGCCCAATCCCGCCCCTTGCCGTCGATCGCGGGGACTTTGTCGGTCGGGAATTGGTAGATCTTAAACTCTTGGCTTTGAGCCGATAATCCGATAAAGCTCAGCAGCATGGCAAGATAGAACTTTTTCATCGCTTGGCGTGTTGATAGGCCTCCTCAAATACGTCGGGGAGCATGTAATAGTTGTAGTCGGCTCGTTGGTAGATGCTGATGTAGCACTTCTCGCCCCGCTTCCAGGGGGTCAGGGCGGCAATGACGGGCGCATCGGTCTTTTTGCCCGAATGATAGAGCGTTAAGGGCGAAGATTGCTGATGCCCGTCGGCGAGGCGCAATTCGGAATCGAGCGGTGCCACGCCCTGCGTCACACGCAGGCGCATACTCACGCCATAGTAGGTCGTGAAGGCGTTGCCCTCGATGCTGTGCACGTTGTGGAACGAAGCGGCGGTCGGGATCAGGTTGTCGGTGATCGTGGCGCGGGCCGATCCGTCACAACCGCCAAAGGCCCAGCAAAGTTGCAGGTCCTCGGGCAGTCGTTCGCCCGAAATCTCCACGATAAAGCCCCTGCCGTGCACCAGGGGGCAGATGATGAGCTGAATCGTGCCGTCCTTCCAGAGCCGATCCTCCACGGTATAGGTCACGCCCTTTTGACGAATGGTGCATTGATCCAGCCAGCGGCTCTCCGAATCGACGATCACGCCCAGGCGGAACGATCCCGCTCCGTTCTCCAGGTGCAAGGGGAGCGTTTGAGCCGTGCCCTTCAAGAGGGGCAGGCAGAGCGCCAGCACGAGCAGTAACCGCTTAAAAAGGCTTGGTTTCTTCATCGTAAGTCGTTTTTTTTGAGCGTTCGAATTTTATTCTTAGAAGCTGTTTAAATTTGTTTGCGAAATGATTTTACAGCTTTTTTGTGGCT
>CAYOEE010000216.1:0-3061 GCA_964402935.1 uncultured Alistipes sp.
AAACGAAAGTAGGAGATAAACTCCGTTACTTTCGTTTATCTCCTACCCGATTGTATTATTGTTGTGCGCGGAATACCGAAGGCGAAACGCCGACGTGTTGTTTGAAGTGTTTGCCGAAGAACGATTGATCGGGGAACGAAAGTCGGTAGGCAATTTCCTGGATGCTCATCTCGCTGTATCGGAGCAGGTATTTGGCCTCCATCACCAAAAAACGGTTCATCCAGTCGGTGACGGTAAGGCCGCTGATACGACGCACGATGGTCGTCAGGTAGCGCGACGAGATGCAGAGCTTCTCGGCATAATAGGTAACTCCCTGACGCTCGGTGTAGTGCTCGCCCAACTCCTTGAGAAATTGGCGGAAATAGGTCTCCTGACGCGAACGCTTTGGATCCTTCTCCTCGCTGTTGATGTGGGTGGAATAGACCTCGCAAAATTGGTACATGAGCGTCTCGACCATTGAGCGAATCACATCCTCGCGGAAGGGCGAAGAGACCTGCTCGGCAATAAGCATTTCGAGCATCTCCAGGCCGCGAATCAGGCGAGCCTGCTCGTTGTCGGTCAGTTTAACGTGCAGTTTGCCTGCAATCTGCATCATGAGCGTCGTGAAACGGCTGATGTTGAAGTTGCACTCCCCCAAAAACTCCGGGTCGAAAATGATGACGTATCCATCTCTTTGGCTCGGATTGTTGCCGCTCATGATCATGCTTCTGGGCGGAAACATCAGGAGTGAACCCTCTTCGACCTCGTACTCTTCGAGGTTGCAGCTGAATTCAATCGTGCCCTTGGTACCGAGCACAAACACAACGGCATCAATGCGCAACGGATCGCTGGCGAAATGGGCGATTTGATTTTGTTGATCGGTGATTTTCCCGATCAGGCATCCTCGATAAATATGGTGCTTGATGTTGTCTTTTTCCAGTACGTTCTGTTGGATGATATTTTTAAGCGAAATACTCTTCGGTTCTAACTTTTCCATACACAGTTTTGTGAAATTTTCCGCAAAAATAGCTCCTTTTTGCTATATGAAAGGGCTTGAAAGGTGGCTCTATTGGTCAAAAAGTACACGAATTCCGTAAAAGCCGAATCTTGTTCCGTTTTGTCTTTAGAGATTGTACATTTTGTCCAATTTTGCGCCCGGAATTACCTTGTCCTCCCAGGCGATTCTTCCGACTTTTGCAGTGGAAAAAATTGCCCATGAAGAGACTTCTTATTATAGCTATACTCGCCTTCTCGTTTTCGGCTTGTCAATCGGAGTACCATGCCTACGATACGGATGTGGCTGGTGCGAAGGCGTTGCACAAGCAACATATACCGGCCATCGAGGCGGCCTGTAGCGGGAAACGAACGATTCGTTTTGCTTTCCTGAGCGACACTCAACGCTGGTACGACGAGACGAAAGATGCCGTGCGAGCCATTAACGAGCGCGACGATATCGACTTTGTGATTCACGGAGGCGACATGACCGATTGGGGGTTGCGTGATGAGTTTGAACGCCAGCGCACGATGTTGCAGGGGCTGAAAGTCCCCTATGTGGTGTTGCTCGGAAATCACGACTGCCTGGCCACGGGGGCGCTGGTTTATCAGAAGATTTTCGGGGATCCTCACTTCGCTTTTACGGCGGGTCGGGTGCGCTTTGTGGCCGCCAATACCAATGCCTTGGAGTATGAAGAGAGTGAGCCGGTGCCCGACTTCGGATTTCTCGAGCGCGAAATTGCCGACTACCCTGCGGAGGCCGAATGTACGGTGGCGCTGATGCACGCTGCTCCACACACCGAACAGCTCTATGGCGAGAAAGCCGATCTGTACCATGCTACGATGTGCCGTTTTCCGAATTTGCTGGTGGCGATCCACGGTCACGGCCACAGCTACGAGATTACGGAGCCTTTCCACGATGGTTTGCTCTATATTCAGGCGGACTGCATCGAGAAGCGCAACTATCTGTTATTCACTATTAACGAGGAGGGTTATACCCATGAGCAGGTCTTTTATTAGTGTCGTGATGTGCTTAGCGGGGATGCTCTTTGTGCTTTCGACTTCGGCGCAGGAACAACCCTGCCTCAAGCCCTGGAAAGCGCAACGTCTGCATGCCGATTACGAGGGATTGAAACGCCTCTTGCCGACCCACGTTAAGGGACAATATGCCGGCGGTATGGGTGTCGTATCGGCCGGTTTTGGTTGGGATTATGGTCGCAGCAATCAATTTGAAACCGACTTTCATGTCGGCTTTCTGCCTCGTCACTATTCGGACCGCAACCACGCTGTCTTTACCCTCAAACAGAGTTGGATGCCGTGGAATATCCGTTGTGCGGATTGGCTCGGTATCGAGCCTTTGTCGTGTGGTCTTTATATGACAACGATTACCGGCCCGCGAGCGATCTATTGGTGTTCCGAACCGTCGAAATACGGCGGCCCTTATTATCGCTTTGCAACTCGCGTGCGCACCTATCTCTATCTGGGACAACGTGCTACATGGTATGTGCAGCGTCCGGATGCTACCTTTAACCGGGTGTCGCTCTATTATGAGTTAAGCGTGAAGGAGCTGGATGCGATTGCCAAATTTACGAATCGAGACTTGAAGATGAGCGACATCTTCTACTTCTCGATTGGCGTACGCCTCGGCTTTGAGCTTTAACGGCCCACGGGCTATAAAAAACGACCGCTACCCTTATGGGATGGCGGTCGTGTTGTTTTTGGTAGGCCGAAGAGTTATTGCTCCATGCGGTAGAGGGCGACATCCTCGGCCGTGGAGTTCATGACGCGTGTGTAGGCTTCGGCGATCTTACCCTCGGCCAAGCGGCAGAAGATGCGTGCCGAGGTGGCGTAAATCTCCGCGTGGCGAGTTGCCTCACCGGCCAGCAGAAGACCCATCAGCAGATATCCGGCCGTCTCGACCAGGTGACGTGCGTGCAGCTCCTTGAAGCCTGTTGCCTGCTCCTCGATTTGATCGACCCGCTCAACCATGGCGTTGTACTGCTCGGCAAGCCCCTTCAGACGTGCGACGATGGGTTGCGTCGCCTCGCTATAATGCTCCTCGCTCATGCGGGAAATCTGCTCGGCATAG
>CAYOEE010000217.1:0-3032 GCA_964402935.1 uncultured Alistipes sp.
GACAAGGGGGTGGAGTACAACGCCTGGCTGGAGCACTGCTGGGATACGGTCTTGGAGTTCTGCCAGATGATCCTCGAGACGTACCGCTACGACCGTGCCGACATCGAGCGCTACAAACCGCTCATCGAAAGCTCGCTCCGCTTCTTCGACGAGCACTACCAATACCTCGCCCAGCGTCGTGGTCGCAACGCCCTCGATAGCGACGGAAAACTGATTCTCTACCCGGGTTCGGGTTGCGAGACCTACAAGATGTCCTACAACGCCTCCTCGACGGTGGCCGCCCTGAAGACGGTGCTGGAGACCTATCTGGAGGTGAAGAAAATGCAGGGCGATACGGTCGTGGCGCCGTGGCAGGCGATGCTCGATCGCGTACCTGAGATTCCGCACCGCGTGGTCGATGGACGCGAGATGATCGCTCCGGCCGTGACGTGGGAGCGAATCAACAACACCGAGTCGCCTCAGCTCTATCCCGTCTTCCCGTGGCGCATCTACACGATGGCTTCGGGACGTGACCTGACGGTGGCGCGCAACACCTACCTCTACGACGAGCACGCCCTGAAGGTGCGCGAGCCGAAAGGGTGGAAGCAGGATCATATTTGGGCTGCCTCGCTCGGCCTGACGGAGGAGGCCGTGAAGCTCCTCTACGGCAAACTTTCGAACGGCCCGCACCGCTTCCCCGCCTTCTGGGGCCCGGGCTTCGACTGGACGCCCGACCACAATTGGGGCGGTAGCGGCTCGATCGGCTTGCAGGAGATGCTGATGCAGACCGACGGCGAAAAGATCGTCCTGTTCCCTGCCTGGCCGGCAACGTGGGATGTGAAGTTCAAACTCCACGCTCCGCACCAGACGACCGTGGAGTGCGAGCTGAAGGGGGGTAAGATTACCAAGCTGGAGGTGCTCCCCACTGCGCGTGCGAAAGATGTAACGATTTTACTGCCAACCAAATAACCGATTTTTAAGATGAAACGAATCCTTTTGATAGCCCTTGCCTGGTTGCTTCCTTGTGGTGTGGCTGCCGAAAATTATACCCCTGCCGAGGTCTCGGTGGCGGGTCTTATTCCGCTCGAAGGGAGTGGCCGCGTGGTTTATGATTTCAACGCCGGATGGCGCTTTCTGAAGGGCGACGTGGCCGGTGCCGAGGCGGTCGATTTCGACGATAGCGCTTGGGAGGTGGTTGCGACGCCCCACACCGTGGAGCTGACCCCTGCCGAGGCGAGTGGTTGCCGCAACTACCAGGGCGTGGTGTGGTATCGCAAGCACTTTGTCGTGCCCGAGGATTGCAAGGATAAGGAGGTGCTGCTACACTTCGAGGCCGTGATGGGTAAGCAGGCATTCTATGTCAATGGCAAGCTCGTCGAGGAGCACCTGGGAGGTTACCTGCCCGTGATGTTGTCGCTCAGCGAAGCGGGTGTCAAGGCGGGTGAGAAGTGCGTCGTGGCGGTCATGGCCGACAATACGAACGATAAGATGTACCCCCCGGGCAAGCCCCAATATACGCTCGACTTTGCCTACCACGGCGGTATCTACCGCGACGTGTGGCTCATTGGCCGCTCGAAGGTGGGTCTGACCGATCCCGTGGAGGCCAACCGCGTAGCTGCGGGCGGAGTTTTCGTACACTTCGAAAAGATCTCGCGCACGAGCGCTGAGGTCTATGTAAAGAGCGAGGTGGAGAATAAGAATCAGAAGACGCAGTCGGTGGTTGTTGAGACGACCCTCAAGACGGCCGAGGGCGAGGTGGTCGGTCAGCGTGCACAATGTGTGGTCTTTTCACCGGGTGCTTTGGCCAGCGTCGAGCAGGCCTTCACGGTGAAGAACCCCCACCTCTGGTCGCCCGACGATCCCTACCTCTACCGCGTGGAGACGCGCATCAAGGAGCGCAAGAGCGGCAAGGCGTTGGATGGCGGTGTGACACGCATCGGTATCCGCTCGTTTGCTTTCTCGAAGGAGCAGGGCTTCATCCTCAACGGCGAGCCGTTCGGCAAGCTGGTGGGTGCGAACCGCCACCAGGATTTCGCCTATGTGGGCAATGCCGTGCCCAACTCGCAGCAGTGGCGCGATGCGAAGCGCCTGCGCGATGCCGGTTGCCGCATTATCCGCGTGGCGCACTATCCGCAAGACCCCTCGTTCATGGATGCTTGCGACGAGCTGGGTCTCTTCGTGATTGTCGCTACGCCCGGTTGGCAGTATTGGAACAAACTGCCGATCTTTGCCGAGCGCGTGCATCAGAATACGCGCGAGATTATCCGTCGTGACCGCAACCACCCCTCGGTGCTGATGTGGGAGCCGATCCTCAACGAGACGCGCTATCCGCACGACTTCTCGTTGGAGGCTTTGCAGATCACGAAGGACGAGTACCCCTATCCCTACCGCCCCGTAGCGGCTGCCGATGTCCACTCGGCCGGCGTGAAGGAGCACTACGATGTGGTCTATGCCTGGCCCGGGGATGAGCAGAAGGAGGATGCCCCCAATCAGACGATCTTCACGCGTGAGTGGGGTGAGTATGTCGATGATTGGTACGCCCACAACAACCTCAACCGTGCTTCGCGCGAATGGGGCGAGAAGCCGATGAAGATGCAGGCGCTTTCGCTGGCCAACACCTACAACAGCCTCTACGATACGGAGAATCAGTTTATCGGCGGTGCGCAGTGGCATCCCTTCGATCACCAGCGCGGTTACCACCCCGATCCCTATTGGGGCGGTATCTACGATGCGTTCCGTCAGCCCAAGTACGCCTATTGGATGTTCCGCAGTCAGACGGCTGCCGACCTGAAGCACCCCACGGCCGAGAGTGGCCCGATGGTCTATATCATGCACGAAATGTCGCAGTGGTCGGAGCAGGATGTGGTGGTCTTCTCGAACTGCGATTCGGTACGCCTTTCGATCTACAACGGTACTAAAACGTGGACGAAGGCCGTAGAGCGTGGTAATCGCACAATGCCCTCGCCGCCGGTGGTCTTCGAGGATGTGTGGGACTTTTGGGAGGCACGCTCGTACAGCTATACGAACAAGAATTGGCAGGCCGTGAATATGGT
>CAYOEE010000218.1:0-2965 GCA_964402935.1 uncultured Alistipes sp.
TCAACTTTCAACTCCCAAACCCTTTTAGCGTTGCAATCTCCTCGGCCCAGCGGCTTTCGTCGGGGGTTTCGAGGATCAGGGGGATGTTCTCGAAGCGCGGATCGGAGCAGATGTAGCGGAAGCACTCCCAGCCGATCAATCCATCGCCCAGCGACGAGTGGCGATCGACCTTGCTGCCACGCGGTTTCATCGCGTCGTTGAGGTGCATACCCTTCAAATACTCGAAGCCCACCACGCGGTCAAACTCGGCAAAGGTCTCCTCGCACAACTCGGCCGAGCGCAGGTCGTAGCCCGCCGCAAACGAGTGGCAGGTGTCGATACACACGCCCACGCGCGATTTATCTTCCACGCGATCAATCAGGTAGCGCAGCTGTTCGAAACGATAGCCGAGGTTCGATCCTTGGCCGGCCGTATTCTCGATGACGGCCGTCACACCCTCGGTGCGCTCCAGGGCGAAGTTGATGCTCGCGGCAATGCGATCGAGCGACTCTTCCTCCGAAATCACGCGCAGGTGGCTTCCCGGGTGGAAATTCAAGCGATCAAGCCCCAAGAGTTGACAACGACGCATCTCCTCGATGAAGGATTGGCGCGACTTCTCGAGCGCCTCGTCATCGGGATTGCCGAGGTTGATCAGGTAGGAGTCGTGGGGCAGAATCTGCGAGGGGGTATAACCATACTCCGCGCAAGCACTCTTAAAGCGGGCTATCTCCTCCTCCGTGAGTGGTTTAGCGAGCCATTGACGCTGATTTTTCGTAAAGAGCGCAAAGGCAGTCGCTCCGATGGCGTGGGCATTTTTCGGGGCATTCTCCACCCCACCGCCGGCACTGACGTGTGCACCAATATAGTACATAGGTTATTCGTTTAAGATCTCGTGATCGGTCAAAAACTCCTCCGGCGCAAGGGCCTTCGGGGTGATGCGGATGCGATACAGATCGCCCTTGAACCAGCAGACCTGATTCTGTCGCACGCCCACCGACGTGATGCCGCTGTTGATCGGGCGGTAAGCGATATCGCCCGCAAGTTGCTCGACGCCATTGACATAGCTCGTCGCACGGCCATCCTTGACGACCATCGCCAGGTTGTACCACGCACCGCAGGGGTGGGTCTTTGCAGGGTCGATCAGCACCAGATCCTCGTCCTCGCCCAAATCAATGTAGCAATCCAGATACCACGTACTATCGGGATTCACTCGCGTCTCGAACAACACACGCTCACCGCGCACGGTGCCCATGTGGAGGAAACGCTGCTCGAAAGCGGCATCGGCATCTTGGCGGAAAATCACTTCGACGGTCACCTCCTCCATACCTGCCAACGGATTCAGACCGAGGTAGTAACCATCCGTCTCGCCGCCAAAGTGTACGGCCTTACCGAGTTTCGTATCCACGAGCGCAGGAGCGCCTTTGATGCTGTCGATCGAGGGAAGATCGGCCACACGCCAATCAACCGTCCCTTCAACGGTTTCGGGCGCGGAGCAAGCCGTCGCCATCAAGAGTGCCACAAGGGCAAAAAGGGTTCTTTTCATGGGTATAACGTGTTAAGGTAATTCGGTTTCGAGTCGATCGAGTGCCTCGCGGATTAAGAGCACGCTCTCCAAAATTTCGGCCTCGGTAATCACCAGCGGAGGCGATATGCGGAAGGCCGTATCGCAGAAGAGAAACCAATCGCTCAAGATGCCTACCTCCTTGAAAATCTCCATAATACGGTAGAGGCGATCCGAGCGTCCCAGCTCCACAGCCAGGAGCAGACCCGCGCGACGAATCTCCCGCACGGCCGAGTGATCTTTCAACAGTGCCTCATAGAGCGCACCTTTGGTCTCGACACCCGCCAACACGTTGTTGTCGAGCAGGTACTCCATGGCCGCCAAGCCCGCGGCACAGCAGACCGGATGGCCACCAAAGGTGGTGATATGCCCCAGCGTGGGGTTGGTTTGGAGCGTATCCATAATCTCGTGACGAGCAGCAAATGCACCGAGCGGCATACCGCCACCGAGTGCCTTGGCCAAGCAGATGATGTCGGGCGTCACACCCAGGTGCGTCGAGGCAAACATCGACCCCGTGCGTCCCATGCCGACCTGAATTTCATCAAAAATCAAGAGCGCCCCCACCTCGTCGCACCGACGACGCAAAGCCTCCAGATAGCCCTTCGCAGGGGGACGAACGCCCGCCTCGCCCTGAATCGGCTCCGCGAGTACGCAGGCCGTGCGCTCGGTAATCTGCCGAAGCGCCTCAAAGTCATTGAATTCGATCGCCTTTGTATCCGGCAGCAACGGGCGGAAAGCCTGCTTCCACTCCTCGCCCTCGGGTTGGCCCATCATGCTCATCGCCCCGTGCGTCGAGCCGTGGTAGGCTCTACGCATCGAGATCATCTCCGTGCGTCCCGTATAGCGTTTAGCCAATTTCAGAGCACCCTCCACCGCCTCGGCACCCGAATTGAGGAAATAGATGCTCTCAATCTCCCCGGGCAGGTGATCGGCCAACAGTTTGGCATAGCGCACCTGAGGCGTTTCGACCAGCTCGCCATAGACCATGACGTGCATATAGTCGGCCGCCTGTTGCTGCACGGCCTTTACGACCTTTTCGTTGCCATGCCCCACGTTGCTCACCGAGACACCGGCAATCAAATCGTAGTAACGTTTCCCCTCAGGGGTATAGAAAAAGACCCCTTCGGCACGCGCCACCTCCACCAACATCGGCGAAGGGGAGGTCTGCCCGACATGAGCCAGAAATTGTTTACGCAAGATATTCATTTACAAGCCAAATTTTCGTTCCAAAATGCGCTCCGCATCCTTCACGCTGAGGTGCACCCAATCGTACAGGAGGCGCACCTGCTCCTCCTCCGCGAGTTGCCACCCCGCGACCTGTTCGCGCACACGCTGCGCGAGTTGATAGATCAGGATGGCCGCCGAGGCCGAGACATTCAGGCTCTCGACCATGCCGCACATCGGGATGCGCAGGTACTCGTCGGC
>CAYOEE010000219.1:0-2948 GCA_964402935.1 uncultured Alistipes sp.
TCGAGCTGCTTGATGCGCGACTGCACCTGGTTCGACTTCGTGGGCTTGTAGCGGAACTTCTCGATAAACTCCTCGGTCTTCTCGATCATGCGCTGCTGGTTCTCGTAGGCCGCCTTTTGCTGCTCACGGCGTTCACGGCGCAACTCGACATACTTCGAGTAGGGCACTTTATAGTCGGTCACCTTGCCCAGCGAAAGCTCCACGGTGCGGGTCGTAACGTTGTCCAAGAAGGCCCTGTCGTGCGAAATCAGGAGCACCGCCCCGCTGTAATTTTTGAGGTACTCCTCCAGCCACTGGATCGACTCGATGTCGAGGTGGTTGGTCGGCTCGTCCAAAAGAAATATCGAGGGGCGACGCAGCAGGAGCTTGGCCAGCTCGATGCGCATACGCCAACCGCCCGAAAATTCGGCCGTCGGACGCACAAAATCGGTGCGCTTGAAGCCTAAACCCAGCAGGGTCTTTTCGATATCGGCTTCGCGCGTATCACCACCCAGGATCGAAAAGCGATCCTGCGCCTCGTTCAGGCGATGCAGCAGCTCGGCGTAGCTGTCGCTCTCGTAGTCCGTGCGCTCCGAAATCTCGGCCGTGAGGCGTGCAATCTCGCGCTCGATACCATTGACCTCCTCAAAGGCCTTGGCCGTCTCCTCGACGAGCGACGTCGTATCATGCACGCGCATCGTCTGCGGCAGGTAACCCAGCGTACACTCCGCGCCAATGGTCACAGCGCCCGAGGTGGGTTGTTGCTCGCCCATAATCAGGCGCAGGAGAGTCGTTTTGCCCGCCCCGTTACGCCCCACAAGGCCGATGCGGTCTTTGGGGTTGATCAGGAACGAAATGTTATCGAACAGCGTCCAACCGCCATAAGAGACGGTGAGGTTATCGAGTGAAATCATACTTCTTTATCGTGCTTGCAACATGGCGTGAATCTCCGCCTCGGGATTTTCGGCCTTGAAGACCGACGAACCGGCCACCAAGACATTGGCTCCCGCCTCGTAGAGCGCACCGGCATTCGCCGACGAGATACCGCCATCGACCTCGACCAGAAGGTCGGGATTCAGTTCCTCGGCCATGCGGCGCAACTCGCGGATACGATCCAGCGATTCGGAGATAAACTTCTGACCGCCAAAGCCCGGCTCGACACTCATAATGAGTACCATATCCACCTGAGGAAGAATCGGGCGGAGGCTTTCGACCGGCGTTTTGGGTTTGATCGAAATGCCCACCTTTGCGCCACTCTCACGAATCAGGTGGATGCAGTGCAGGGCATCCTCCGTCGCTTCGAGGTGGAAGGTGATCCAATCTGCTCCGTCGTGGGCAAAGCGGGCGATGTAGCGCTCCGGCTCGGTGATCATCAAATGCACATCGAGCGGTTTTGTGGCAACCTGACGAATGGCGCGCAATACCGGAAATCCGAACGAAAGGTTGGGCACAAACACGCCATCCATCACATCGACATGAATCCACGCGGCCTCGCTCCGATTGACCATCTGCACCTCCTGTGTGAGATGTCCGAAGTCGGCTGCCAAAACCGAAGGGGCTATCATCCGTCTCATTTTCATTTTCTGGTTAGAGATTCTTTAGGCAAAGATAACTATTTTCGCCGAAAAACCGCTATCTTTGTCTATTATGAATACCTATATCTTGATTCTTTGCCTGGTTTTTGCCCTGATCAGCGTGATTGCGATCGTAAGAACGATCCTCTTAAAGCGCGATTTACGCACCGCGACCGAACAATTTACCGCCACGCAGGGTGCTTTGGATACAACGCGCACGGAGCTTGACAACGAGCGCGCCGGACGCCTGCTAATTGAGCAGGAGCTGGCCGTAGCACGCGCCACGGCCGAGCGCGATATTGCCTCCTTGCGCGAGCGCAACGAGGAGCAGAAGCGCGAGGCCGAGAAGCGCCGCGAGGAGGAGATCGAACACCTCAAAAGCCACTTCAAGAGCCTCTCGGCCGAGATTCTTAGCGAGCAGTCGAAGCAGTTTCGCACCACGAACGAGGATTCGATCAACATCCTGCTCAAGCCCTTCCGCGACAACATCACCGAGTTCCGCGAGCGCGTGGAGAAGATCTACTCGCACGAGAACGAGCAGCGCGGTGAGCTGAAAAACGAGCTGCAACACCTCCTGGAGCTGAATCGTCGCATCACGACCGAAACGACGAACCTCACAAATGCCCTGCGTGGCAATTCGAAGGTGCAGGGCGACTGGGGCGAGACGATGCTCGAAACAATTCTCGACTCTTCGTCGCTCGTCAAGGGCGTACACTACCTCACGCAGCACAACCTCAAAGATGCGGAGGGTAACAACCTCCGTCCCGACGTAATTCTGTGTCTGCCGGAGGAGAAGCAGATTGTCATCGACTCGAAGGTGTCGCTCACGGCCTATGTCAATTACACCGCCGCAAGCGATGAAAGCGAGCGACGAGCACACCTCGCGGACCACGTCGCCTCGCTCCGCAAGCACATCAAGGAGCTGGGCAACAAGGAGTACCAGAAGTTGCTCCAGTCGCCCGACTTTGTGATTCTGTTCGTGGCCAACGAGCCGGCCTTCCTCGAGGCGCTGAAGGCCGAGCCGACCCTCTGGAGCGAGGCCTACGAAAAGAAGGTCTTGATCTCCTCACCCACAAACCTCTTTGCGATGCTGAAGATGGTGGCCGATATGTGGAAATACGACGCGCAGGATAAGAACACGAAGCGCATTGCCGAGTGTGGCCTGAAGCTCTACGAGCAGGCCGTAGCCCTCACCGCCTCGTTGGAGCTGGTCGGCGGAGCACTGCAAAAGGCGCAAGCGGCCTACGAGGATACCTACAAGCGACTCCACACGGGAAACAACAACGTGGTGCGCCTGGGTCAGCAACTCAAAAAGACCGCCCGCCTGCAATCCAAAAAGGAGTTCTCGGCTGCACTGACCGAAGCCGTCGAGGAGAATACCGACGAGGAGTAAAT
>CAYOEE010000220.1:0-2945 GCA_964402935.1 uncultured Alistipes sp.
GTTTCGTTTTCAAAAGTACGAAACAAATCCGAAAAGCGCAACAATCGCAAAATTTTTGTTACATTTGAGCGATGAAAAAACGAGTACAGATGTCTGTTGCAACACAAATAGCAGCCGTGAAGGCGACCCTGCCTCAGCATGTAAGGCTGGTGGCGGTCTCGAAGACCCACCCCTTGGAGGCGATCCGCGAGGCCTATGAGGCGGGGCAACGGCATTTTGGCGAGAGCCGTCCGCAGGAGTTGAAACAAAAGTATGAGGCTCTGCCGAAAGATATCGCCTGGCACATGATCGGCCACCTGCAAACCAACAAGATTAAATACATTGTCCCCTTTGTGGCGATGATCGAGTCGGTCGATAGCGAGCGACTTTGCGAGGCAATCGAGCGCGAGGCTGCGAAGTGCGACCGCGTGGTGGATTGCCTGCTGGAAATTCATGTGGCGCAGGAAGAGACGAAAACGGGCTGGGGCGAAAAGGAGTTGATGGATTATGTTGCGTCGGGCGCTTTACGGTCGCTTCCCCACCTGCGCGTGCGTGGCGTGATGGGTATCGCCTCCAATACCGAGGACGAAAAGCTGATTCGCCGCGACTTTATGGCTCTGCGCACGGCCTTTGAACGCCTGCAACCGCACTTTGACGACGCGTTCGATACCCTCTCAATGGGCATGTCGGACGACTACCCCACGGCCATCGACTGCGGCTCCACCTCGGTGCGTGTTGGCTCGCTGATCTTCGGGGCAAGAGATTACGGGATTTAAGGCGGCTGAAGGTTGCTAAAGGCGATTAAGGCGATTAAAGAAATTAAAGAAATTAAAGAAATTAAAGAAATTAAAGAAATTAAAGAAAGGCCATCATTACTCTCGTTAAACTCTTTAATATCTTTATTCTCTTTGCTCTTTGCTCTTTGCTCTTTCCTCCTACACAAAAACGGCCTCCTAACATTTTGGAAGCCGTTTTTGTTATCTTACGCGGAGGGTTCGTCCGATGCGGAGGATGGTGGTCGATTTGATGCCGTTCAGGCGGCAGATGTTACCGACCGTGGTGCCGTATTTGCGGGCAATGGCGCCCAGCGTGTCACCCGAGCGAATTTTGTGGTAGCGCATCGCCTCGCGCTCGGCCTGCTCCTTCTTATCCTGCTCCTCGTTGGCAATCTCGTCCTCGAAGTCCTGACTCGCACGCGAGTAGATGCTGAAGTAGCTGCGCTTTAAGAGGAAAGTTTCGCGGCAGAGCGTACCCGACTTAAAGTCGATCAGACGCTCCGGGTCGAACGATTGACCGTAGTAACGCGTCTCGAAGTGCAGGTGCGGGCCTGTCGAACGACCCGTCGAGCCACCCAAACCGATTACCTGACCCGCCTCGACCCATTGATTCGGCTCAACCAAACGCTCCGAGAGGTGACCGTAGTAGGTCTCCAGGCCATTATCGTGGCGAATCACAACCAGATTGCCGTAGCCCCCGCGGTTATACTGCGAGATACGCACGCGACCGCTGAAGGTGGCGTAGATCTTCTCGCCCGTCTTGAGTGCGAGATCCACACCCTGGTGCGCACGGCCACGACGCGGTCCGTAGCGGCTGCGAATCGGCGAGGGTTTGTAGGGCGTGTGGTAGCCGTTTGTGGAATCCACGAGATCAATCACGAGCGATTTGGGCAGCGACGAGTACTCGACATCCTTGTAGGGGAAGAGTTTCTCGGTGTCCCAATACTTCTCGAAGATGGTGCTGTCCTTCGCTACGGCGCGATTACGGACATATTTCCAGGTGCTGTTGGCAAACAGAATCACCTGCACGGCATCGTCGCCCGAGGGGAGCGTATCCAGCACGGCCAGCGAATCAATGGCCGGTGCGGATTCGATGCGCTTGCGTGCCAGGCGCAGACGCATGGCCACGATCGAGTCGATGCGGGCCGCCTGCTCGGGGGTGACGAGTTTCGTCAGGGAGTCGATCTTGGCCTGCTCGGCAGCCAGCTCGGCCTTCATGCGGTCTTTCGACGAGAGGTCAATGGCTTCGTGGATGTCGTGCTCGGACACCGTATCGGCCGGAATCTCCTGCGCCGATGCGATCCACGCCATCGAGGCGAACAAGAGGGTTAAAAGGTATCTCTTCATAGCGGTAGTTTATTGCTGGTTAAGTAGTTCGGCGGCGGCATCGAGCTGGGCGTAAAACTCCTTGCCAAAGCGACGCGTGATTGCCTCCTTGAGCGATTTATAGACCGGAACACCGAGTTTCTTGCCACACGCACGCGCCGAAGCGCAGACCGACCAGCGGTGATAGTTCAGTCCGATCGTGCCGTTCGAGAACTTCATCAGGCGAATCGGATAGAGGTGGCACGAAATGGGCTTGCGGAAGGGGGTCTTACCCTCCAGCCACGCCTTCTCGATGGCGCAGAGCGTAACACCATTCTCTACATAGGTGTAGGCACACTCGGCATCATTGACGAGTGGCGTCGTGTAGTCGCCATCCTCATCCACGACCATAAAGCCCTGACGCTCGACGGCCTCGATGCCTTCGGGGGTCATGTAGGGTTTGTAGTTTTCGTACTCGCTCTCCAGCGTATCGACCTCCTCGATCTCGAGCGGAGCGCCGGCATTGCCCTCGACGCAACAGATGCCCTTGCATTGCGCAATGTCGCACAGGAAGCCCTCGCGCAGCAGGTCGGCGCTTACGATTTTATCATCAATTTCAATCATTTGCGGTAGGTGTCTTCAATAATCAGTTGATATAACTCACCGAGCGTCATGCCCATCTCACGCGCCTGCTTCGGCACGATGCTGCCACCCGACATGCCCGGAATCGAGTTCAGCTCGATGAAGTAGGGCTTGCCCTCCTCGGTGACGATGAAATCGACGCGCACTACGCCCGAGCAACGGCAAGCGCGGTAGGCTTCGAGGGTCATGCGGTTCAGCTCGCGCTTCACTTCCTCCGAAATGTCGGCCGGCGTGATCTCCTCC
>CAYOEE010000221.1:0-2928 GCA_964402935.1 uncultured Alistipes sp.
CGACGAGACCTTCAGCGAGATGGCCGCCACGATCGAGGTGCGGATATCCGACGGGTCGTAATCCTTGTGGTAGAACTCCTTGAGGGTTTTGGCAATCGCCTCGCGGAAAGCCGCCTGGTGCGTACCGCCCTGCGAGGTGAATTGGCCATTGACGAACGAGTAGTAGCTCTCGCCGTAACCCGATCCGTGGGTAATAGCGATCTCGATATCCTCCCCCGAGAGGTGGATCGGCGCATAGAGCGGATCCTCGGACATATTCTCGTTCAAGAGGTCCAGCAGACCGTTCTTCGAAACGAAGGTCTGGCCGTTGAGTTTGACGGTCAGCCCCTTGTTCAGGTAGGTGTAGTTGCGCACCAACTGCTCGACATACTCCAGGTTGTAGCTGTAAGGGCCGAAGACCTCCTCATCGACCGTGAAGCGAATGAGCGTGCCGTTCTTCTCCGTCAGCCCCTCCTCCCACTCGTCGGAGGTTTGCAAGCCCTGCTTGAAATAGACCGTATGGGCCACGCCCTCACGCACCGAACGTGCCATGAAGTCGCTCGAAAGGTAGTTCACGGCCTTCACACCGACACCATTCAGACCCACCGTCTTTTTGAAGGCGGCATTCTCCTCATCGTCGTCGTACTTACCGCCCGTATTCATCACACTCACGGCCGCAGCCAGCGAGCCGAGCGGAATACCGCGTCCATAGTCGCGCACCGTCACGGTCTTCTCCTCGACCGTGATTTCGATCTGGCGACCGTTGCCGTTCATGAACTCGTCGATCGAGTTATCCGTAACCTCCTTGATCAGGACATAGATACCGTCGTCGGATTGCGTACCGTCACCGAGCTTGCCGATGTACATACCGGGACGCAAACGAACGTGCTCACGTGGCGTGAGGGTCTTAATCGCGTCGTCGCCGTAGTTTTGTTGGGTTGTATTGAGTAAATCTGCCACAATAACAAATTCAAAATTTAGAATGCAAAATTCAAAATGATTTTTGGGGGGGCTGCCTATAGGTCTTTCGGCCCTATGGCTATTTCTTGGCGCGAATATCGGCCAGCTGTTCGCGGATCTGCGTTTCGACCTTCTCGAGCAGATCGCGCGTATCGGACGAAACGACCTCCTCGGCCGGAATCGGATCCAGGACACGCACCGTGATGCGGTCGCGCCAGTTGAAGAGGAACGACTTGGGCTTCACCACGCGGTTCGTACCATCCATCACCACCGGCAGAATCGTTGCACCCAGCTCCTTGGCCATCATAAAGCCACCCGCCTTGAAGCGACCCATCTCACCCGTCTTCGAACGCGTACCCTCGGGGAATACAGCCACCGAAACCCCGCGATCGAGCCACATCTTACCCTCCGAGAGCATCTGCGCCATCGCCTGCGAGGCACGACCTCGGTTGATCATGATGTCGCCGTGCATGAAGATCAGCTGCCCGAAGAAGGGAGTTTTCATCACCTCGCGCTTGGTCACCCAGCGGAAGTTGAGCGGCAGGTAGTACATCGAGGTAATATCGAACATCGAGTTGTGGTTCGACATAATGACGTAAGCACGCTTCGGATCGAGTTTTTCAAGCCCCTCGATGCGGTGGCGCGTCAGGCAGGGAATACCGTGAATGAGCCACACGAGGCAGCGCGAGAAGGCGTGCACAACCGTTCGACGCTTGTCGAAAGGATAGCACACGACCCATACAATGGCCGATAAAACGGTAATAATGAGGCACGAGGCCAAGATCCAAATCCAGTAAATCAGGCTTAACATAGCAGCTTACATTTAGTTTTTCGTTCGGGGCTTTTACCCCACAATAATCATTCTGCAAAATTAAACATTTTTTGCGGATATACCTATAATAAACGCGCAGAAAAGTTTTCAACAACTTTTCCACGCCCGCCTTAATCGCAAGGTTGAGGGGAGGGCTATGGGGTTGAGGCTACTGAGGCTGCTGGGGCTAATGGGGCTACTGAGGCTACTGAGGCCACTGAGGCTACTGAGCCCACTGAAAAACTTTCAACTTTCAACTTTCAACTCGCCACTCTTTCCTCTTTCCTCTTTGCTCTTCGCTCTTTCCTCTTTTGAACTTTTTTCAAAAAAAATTGGTTCTTTGTATTGCATATTACCAAATTTATTTCATATCTTTGCATCGTGAAACAAATCCAAAACACAAAATAGCATGAAACACACTTTTCTAACCATCGCATTCACTTTTCTGACACTCGTCACGACATGGGCCGCTCGCCAAAATCCGACGACCGGCCGTGTCGTGGACGAGCAAAACTCCCCCATCGAATTTGCCACCGTGGTACTCCTCGCGGGCGCGGATCAGGTGGCCGGCACAACGACCGACGAGGAGGGTCGTTTTTCACTGACCGTAGCCAACGGCAGTTATACCCTATCGGTGCAACACCTGAGCTACGAAAACTACTCGAAAGAGATTGAGATAACGGCAGGCATTGATTTGGGCAACATTGTATTAACGCAATCGTCGAACAAGATCGACGAAGTGGTTGTCAAGGGGCAATTAGTCCGTCGTGAAGCCGACCGCTTTGTGGTCGATGTGGCCAATTCTGTCTCGGCACTCGGCAAAGATGGCGTCGAACTGCTCGAAAGAGCCCCGGGCGTATGGATTACGGATGACAAAATCTCGGTAAACGGCAAGTCCGGCTCGAAAGTTTACGTCAATGACAGAGAACTGAAAATGAGCAACGAGCAGCTGATTACCTATATTAAAACTTTACGCGCGGAGGAGATTCAGAAGATCGAGGTGATTCCCACCTCGGGAGCCGACTACGACGCCGACTCGGCAGGTGGTATCATCAAGATTACACTTCGCCGTCAGCGCGAGAACGGCACACAGGGTTCGGTGCAGATGTGGAGCACCGTAAACCGCTTCGGATCGAACCTCAACCCCTCGGCCAACATCGCCCTGCACAGTGGGAAAT
>CAYOEE010000222.1:0-2907 GCA_964402935.1 uncultured Alistipes sp.
TCCAATCCTCCGAGCCGTTCTTGAAACGAACGATGTCGGCCGGGATCGACTTCGGACGCTGCGGAACCTGACCCGGGAAGGTCTCGCACTTCGAGGGCTTCTTCTTCGAGTTCTTGTCGAGCAGCACACCGTCGCGGCAACCGTCACGATAGACCGTAACGCCCTTACAGCCGCACTCCCAAGCCGTGCGATATACATCGGCTACGAGTGCCTCCGAAACGTTGTTCGGCAGGTTCACCGTCACCGAGATCGAGTGATCGACCCACTTCTGGATAGCACCCTGCATCTTCACCTTGGCCACCCAGTCGATGTCGTTGGCCGTAGCACCGTGGTAGGGCGAAGCGGCTACCCACGCGTTCAGCTCCTCGTCCGAAATCGAGGCGAGCTTCGTCGTGTCGTAGCCGTTGGCAGCGAGCCACTTCACGAAGTTGTGGTGATAGACGTTGTACTCCTGGAACTTCTCGCCCGTCTCGTCCATATAATCGACGTGCGTATCGACATCCGAAGGATTGATCTTGCGACGACGCTTATAGACGGTGCGGAATACCGGCTCGATACCCGACGTGGTCTGCGACATGAGCGACGTAGTACCCGTGGGGGCAATGGTCAGCATGGCGATGTTGCGACGACCCACCTTGACCATCTCCTCGTAGAGTGCCGGATCGGCCTCCTTGATGCGGTTGATCATCGGGTTGCTCTGCTCCTTCTCGGCGTTGTAGATCTGGAAAGCACCACGCTCACCGGCCATCTTCACCGATGCGCGGTAGGCCTCCACGGCCAGCGTCTTCTGCACCTCCACGGCGAAGTTGATCGCCTCCTCCGAGCCGTAGCGCAGACCCAAAGCGGCCAGCATATCGCCCTCGGCCGTGATACCCAGACCCGTGCGGCGACCCTTCAGAGCCATCGTGCGTATCTTGTGCCACAGCTCAAGCTCCACGCGACGCACATCGTCGTCCTCGGGATCGGCAGCAATCTTCTCGATGATCAGATCCACCTTCTCCAACTCCAGGTCGATGATGTCGTCCATCATGCGCATGGCCTTCTCAACGTGCTGCTTGAACTTGTCGAAATTGAAGTAAGCATCCTGCTTGAAGGGATTCTCGACGTAGCTCAACAGATTGATGGCCAACAGACGGCACGAATCGTAGGGGCAAAGGGGAATCTCACCGCAGGGGTTGGTCGATACGGTGCGGAAGCCCTCGTCGGCATAGCAGTCGGGCACACTCTCACGGATGATCGTATCCCAAAACAGCACACCCGGCTCGGCCGAACGCCATGCGTTGTGGATAATCTTCTCCCAGAGCTTCTTGGCCTCGATCTTCTGCTCATACTTCGGATTCTCGGCACCGATGGGGAACTGCTGCGTATATTTCTTGTTGGCTATGGCGGCACGCATAAACTCGTCGTCGATCTTGATCGAGACGTTGGCGCCCGTTACCTTGCCTGTATCCACCTTGGCATCAATGAAACGCTCGGCATCGGGGTGCTTGATCGAGAGCGAGAGCATCAGGGCACCGCGACGACCATCCTGCGCCACCTCGCGCGTCGAGTTCGAGTAGCGCTCCATGAAGGGAACGATACCGGTCGAGGTGAGGGCCGAGTTCAGCACGGGGCTGCCCGTGGGACGGATGTGCGAGAGGTCATGGCCGACACCGCCGCGACGCTTCATGAGCTGCACCTGCTCCTCGTCCATGCGGAAGATACCGCCATACGAGTCGGCCGGATTGCGGTGGCCGATCACGAAACAGTTCGAGAGCGAGGCTACTTGGAAGTTGTTGCCGATACCGGTCATCGGGCCACCCTGCGGAATGATGTAGCGGAAATGGTCTAGGAGCGAGAAGACCTCCTCCTTCGACATGGGGTTCGGGTACTTGTTCTCGATGCGCTCGATCTCGCCGGCGATGCGCTCGTGCATCTGCTTCGGAGAACGCTCATAGATGTTGCCGTAGGAGTCCTTCAGAGCATACTTGCTCACCCAGACCGTAGCGGCCAGATCATCGCCCTCGAAATAGACTTTCGACTCGGCGACGGCGTCGTTGTAATCAACTTTCTGCGGTTCAGCAGTTTGGATGTTTTTGGTCATCGTTATAGGTGGATTTTATCGTTACTTTGCCATAATTCGTAAGGACAAAATTACAGACTTTCTTCCCGAAAAAACACATCGCACAAGCCCAATTTATTGACAGGCTATTAACAAAACAAAGAAAACGCCCGCAGGCGTTTCTCTGACCCCGATTCCGTTTTTCGGAGCTTGCAATTTTTTTGCGCGGTTACTCGACAGCGATGCAGTCGATCTCCACCTTGGCACCCATCGGGAGCTTGGCTACCTCGTAGCAGACGCGCGCCGGTTTGTCGCCCGTGAAGTACTCGGCATAGACGGCGTTCATGGCGGCAAAATCCTTGATATCGTCGAGCAACACGGTGGTTTTCACCACGTTCGAGTAATCCATGCCGGCCTCCGCAAGGATGTGGCCGATGTTCTTGAGCGACTGGTGGGTCTGCTCCTCGATCGTCTCGGGCATGGTACCCGTGGCGCCGTCGATGGGCAGCTGACCCGATGCGTAGAGCGTGCCATCGCACTTGATGGCCTGCGAATAAGGACCTACGGCCTTCGGCGCGTAGGGCGATGCGATGATAGTTTTCATGTTTTTTATAAGGTTGCTTAAAGATTCTTAAAGTTGCTTAAAGTTGCTTAAAGTTGCTTAAAGTTACTTAAGGGGGCTTAAGGTGTTAAGGGCGGAAAGGTGAAAAGGAACTCCCTTAATTTTGAATTTTGAATTCTAAATTCTACATTTCTAAATCCCTTTGGCACGTTTGGCCATGGCCGAAGCGAATACAAAATCATTCAGCTCGCGGTTGTCGGCGTGGAGAATATCCTCCTTGGCCCCTTCCCACCACTTGTGACCC
>CAYOEE010000223.1:0-2905 GCA_964402935.1 uncultured Alistipes sp.
GGCGCCCGAACCGATAAAGACGGCATCGAAGCCCTCCTTGTCGAAGAGTGAGTCGATCGTTACGGTGCGCCCGACGATCACATCTTTCTCGAATTTTACACCCAGCTTGGCCACCTCGGCAATCTCACCCCTGACGATGCGCTCTTTCGGAAGACGGAATTCGGGGATGCCGTAAACCAGCACACCGCCCAACTCGTGCAGCGCCTCAAAGACAGTTACCTCGTAGCCCCACTTGGCCAAATCCGAGGCGCAAGCCAGACCCGACGGGCCCGAGCCGACCACGGCCACGCGACGACCGTTGGGCGCAGCCACCGAGGCCTCGACCTCGTCACTGTGCGCCAGCTTCCAATCGCCGATGTAGCGCTCGATCTTGCCGATAGCCACCGGTTCACCCTTGATGCCGAGGATGCAGGCGCCCTCGCACTGGCTCTCCTGCGGGCAGACACGTCCGCAGATCGAGGGCAGGGAGCTGTCTTCGGCGATAATCGTGGCCGCACGGCGCACATTGCCCTCCTTCAGCGCCTCGATAAAGCGCGGAATCTTCAACCCCACGGGGCAGGCAGCCACGCAGCGGGGATTTTTGCAATCGAGGCAACGCGAAGCCTCCAGCTGCGCCTCCTCCAAATTGTAGCCGTAGCACACCTCCTCGAAGTTGGTGGCACGGATCGCCGGATCTTGTTCGCGCACCGGCACGCGCGGTATCTTGTTTGCCATAATACTCTATTTATCCAATCCGATTCGGCATTTATGTCCCGCCTCACGCTCGCGCTGAATGGCCAAGGCGCGTTGCTCCTGGTCGCGGTACATTCCCTGACGCCGCATCGCCTCGTTGAAATCGACCTCGTGGGCGTCAAACTCAGGTCCCTCGACGCAGGTGAAGCGGGTTTTTCCGGCCACTGTCACGCGACAAGCACCGCACATACCCGTGCCATCCACCATCAGGGCGTTGAGCGACACGGTGGTCTTGAGGTTGTATTTACGGGTCGTGAGGGCCACGAACTTCATCATGATCATCGGGCCGATGGCGACACACTCGTCGTAGCGATTGCCGGCGGCAATCAACTCCTCCAGCTTAGCCGTCACAAGCCCCTTCGAGCCGGCAGAGCCGTCGTCGGTTGTGATGTAGAGGTGCTCGGCGACGCGCGCCATCTCCTCGGTGTAGATCAGCATATCCTTGTTCTTGGCACCGATAATGACATCGACTGCCACGCCCTGCTCCTTGAGCCACTTGACCTGCGGATAGACCGGCGCAGTACCCACGCCGCCACCAATGAAGATGTAGCGACGCTGGCGAAGCTCCTCCACCGGCTCGTGCACAAACTCCGAGGGGCGTCCCAGTGGGCCGGCCAGGTCGGCCAACTGATCGCCTGCCTCCAGGGCGCAGATCTTGCGGGTCGAGACCCCCAGGGTCTGGATGACGATCGTCACCGATCCCTCCTCGGCATCGAAATCGGCAATCGTGAGCGGAATACGCTCTCCGATGGCGTCGGCACGCACGATGACAAATTGGCCGGGCAGGGCGGCTTGTGCTACGCGCGGAGCCTCGACCTTCATCAAAAAGATGTTTTCGGCCAACAACCGTTTCTCTAAAATCGTAAACATGCTTTTTTATTCTCGTTTCGTTTTTGTTTCGTTATCCCGCATTGCTTAATCCGCTAATCCTCGACCGTGGCATTGATCCGAATCCGTCGAGCCGGACGCTCCCCGTCGTTCGTGACAAGAAGCAGCTGCCCGCTCAGGAATCCGTACTCCTCCTCGCTCGGCGTGAGCAGCACCTCGCCCTCGATCGACTCCCCGGGTTGCAGGCGTGCTCCGACGGGGAAATGGCAGGCAAAGGGCGCCTTGCACTCGGCTGCCTGCAAGATTAACTCCGAAGCACCCGTGTTGCGTAGCGTGAGGCGCTTGCGGTGTGGAGCCTCACGATGTTTTACCGTCCCAAATTTAACGATTATTTCGTTTACTTCCAGCTTTGGGGCATTTTCTTTTAACTTCTCCTGCGGCGGATCGATGCCAATGCCGTGAATCAGAATGACTTTCTCGCTCTTTACACCATCGACCCAAACTTCCAGTAGATCGCTGATCGAGCCGTAGCGAGGCGCTGTGGCGGGAATCGTGTAGCTGAAGTTGATGGCCGAGCGCTCGCCTCCACGGAGCGTGGTGGGGGCATCTATATGCAACAATCCGCTTTGGTTGCGCGCGCGCAACGCGAAGCTGTGCTCCTTGTCGGAGTGGTTGATGAGCGAGATGGCCGATGCGATTGTGCACCCTACATAAATATAAGTAAAGGTGCAGTGCGTGGTGTTGAGGCGAACGCCTTCACCCACCTCGATCGGGTATAGCTCCTCGACCGATCGAGGGCAGGGTGTTACCGTGCCTCGAATGGTCAGCTGACCGAGTCGCTCCCGATTCGGCCCGTAGATGTGCAGTTTGCGGTCAAAAGCTCCCGGACGCCCCAGCGGGTCGTAGCTCACCTCGATGCGGGTGCGCTCCCCGGGTTTGATCGGACGTCGTGAAAAGGTGGGGACGGTGCAGCCGCAGGTGGTCACCACATCCAGAATAACGATCGGCTTTTGCCCGATGTTCGTCGCTTCGAACGTGCAGGAGCGCTTTCCGCCCAGCTCTTCGAAAGTGCCCAGGTCGATGCTCTCGCTTTCGAACCGAAGCTGGCTGAAGGCGATTTGTGTCGATAAAATAGTGACAATGAGTGCTATGAGTCGTTTTTCCGTCATCTGTTTGCGAAGCGTTACTCATGCAAAGTTACATTTTTTGTGAAAATTTTCTGCATTTTTTTTGCGAGAATGATTTTTTGCCGTATATTTGCACTCGCAAAACGGATAAAACCGGTTTGTTATTGCCTGAATAGCTCAGTTGGTTAGAGCACATGACTGTTAATCATGGGGTCCTA
>CAYOEE010000224.1:0-2901 GCA_964402935.1 uncultured Alistipes sp.
ATCGACTGGCTCGGAATCATGGATGCCGACTCGGTGATCCAATCACTCACGCCCCGCTACCGTCAATCGACCTTCGACAACCGCAACATCTACCCCCAGGTGGAGTACCTCTCGGAGGTCTATCTCCTCACGGGCGAGAAGCGCTACATGAAGGCTGCCAAGCGCGGTGTGGAGTATATTCTAAAGAATCAATACCCGAACGGCAGCTGGATTGGCTGGCACGACGAGGCAATCTGCTACAACGACGACATCATCACGGGTATTCTCAACGCCTGGCAGGATGTCCTCCGCGATCGTCCCTGCTACCAATGGATCGGCAAAAAGACGCGCCAAGCGATCCAAGCATCCTTCGACAAGGGATTGCGCCTGATTCTCGACACGCAGTATGTACAGAAGGGCGTCAAGACCGTTTGGGCGCAGCAATACGACCAGCAGACCCTCGTTCCGGTCAAGGCTCGCACCTACGAACTGCCGGGACTTTCGGCCGGTGAGAGTGCCGGCATCGTACTCTTCCTGATGTCGATCGAGAACCCCTCGGAGGAGGTTATCGAGGCCATTGAGTGCGCCGTAGCCTGGTACGAGAAGACCAAGATCACGGGCAAGAAGATCGTCAATATCCCGATGCCCGAAGGAAATCCCGAAGACCCGAAGATCAAGGCCGACCGCCGTTTGGTCGATGATCCGAAGGCCAAACCCCTCTGGGCGCGTTTCTACGAGCTGGAGGACAACACCATATTCCTCTGCAACCGCGATGGCGTGAAGGTCTATTCGCTCGACAAGGTGTGGCCCGAGCGTCGCGTGGGTTACAGCTGGTATGTTGGCGAGGGCAACGATGTATTGCGAGCCTATCCGAAGTGGCTCAAGCGCCTCAAAAAAGCAAATCAAAAGAACTAAACATGAAGAAGATCAAAAACCCCTGGATTCCCCTGCTGAAGGAGGGCTATAACTGTTTTGCCTGCGCACCCACCAACCCCAAAGGACTCAAGATGGAGTTTTGGGAGGACGGCGAGGAGCTGGTATCGCTCTGGGAGCCTACGCCCGACTATGAGGGGTGGCTCGGCACGCTGCATGGCGGTATTCAATCGACGCTGATAGACGAGACGGGTGGCTGGTGGATCGGTCGCAAGTTGAGCCTTTCGGCCATGACAACCAACCTCCAGGTCAAATTCCTCAAGCCCGTCAGCTCGAAGCCGGGCGATACGATCGAGCTACGTTGCCGACTCAAGGAGCAAAAGCGCTCGTTCGTTATCATGGAGGTGACCCTCACGCAGGGCGGTGAGCTTCGCACACGAGGCGAGCTGACCTATTATTGTTTCTCGCGCGAGGTCTCGGATACCCAATTCCGTTTCCGCCCCTTCCTCTTGGAGGAGGAGTGCGAGGATGCTAACGCTTAATTTTTGCCGTGGCGGTTCGCGTCGCCACCTAACAGACTATGGAAGAACTAAACCAAACACAAACCGCCGTCGAGCGTGAGCCTTATGACGTGATTGTCATCGGCGCCGGTGCAGCGGGTATGATGGCCGCAGGCACGGCAGCTCGACAAGGCAAGCGTGTGCTGCTGCTCGAAAAGATGGAGAAGTCGGGACGCAAGGTACGCATCTCGGGCAAGGGACGTTGCAACGTCACCAACGCACGACCTGCCGAGGAGTTTCTGGAGCACGTTCGCGTGAACCGCGAGTTCCTCACGCAGGCCTTCTCGGAGTTCAACAACCGCGCTACGATCCGCTTCTTCGAGCGGCAGGGTGTGAAGCTCGACATCGAACGCGGTGAGCGCGTCTTTCCGCGCAGTGGCAAGGCGTGGGATATCGCCAACGCCCTGCTGGAGTACTGCGTCGATAACGGCGTGAAGATCCTCTACGAAACACCCGTGACGGAGATTCTGACCCTCGGAGGGCATGTCTATGGCGTGCGCTACCGCAACAAGCGCGGTTTTGTGCGCAAGGAGGAGTGCTCGAAGGTGATCCTTACGACGGGTGGCGTATCGTACCCTGCGACGGGTTCTACGGGTGACGGTTACAACTTTGCCGCCGACCTGGGTCACACGATCGAGCCGCTGCGCCCCTCGCTGACCCCGCTCAAGACGACCCATGCGCAGATGAAGTACCTGCACGGATTGCTGCTGCGCAATGTGCGAGCTACGCTCTATATCGATGGCGAGGCCGTGCGCGAGGAGTTTGGCGAAATCGGATTCTCGGAGCGCGGTATCGAGGGTGCTGTGGCCCTGCGCATGAGCCGCGATGCCGTGGATGCACTGCTCGACGAAAAGTCGGTCAAGCTGACCCTCGACCTGAAGTCGGCACTCGACGAGGAGACCCTCCGCGCACGCATTGCCCGCGAGACAGCCGAGATGGAGCCTACGGAGTTCTTCTCGGAGCTGTTGCGTCGCCTGGTGCCGAAGCCCCTTGTGATGCCTTTGGCTCGTGAGCTGGATATCCACTCGAAGCAGTATATCTCGAAATTGACCGAGGCCGAGATTACGCGCCTGATCAAGACCCTGAAGAACCTCACGTTCCCCATTTCGGACTACGCGCCCTTTGAATATGCCGTTACGACGGCCGGTGGCGTGCGTTGCTCGGAGGTCAATCCCTACACGATGCAATCGCTCAAGGTCAAGGGACTTTACATGGCGGGCGAGGTGCTCGACCTGGATGCCAACACGGGTGGCTACAACCTGCAAATCGCCTTCTCGACGGGTCGCCTGGCAGGACTGCTGAAAGAGTAAAGAGCAAAGAGGAGAGAGAAAAGAGAAAAGAGAAAAGAGAAAAGAGAAAAGAGAAAAGAGAAGAGAGCAGGAGAGAGAAAAAAAGAGGGAAGAGGGAAGACACCAACCCTAATTTTGAATTCTAAATTCTAAATTCAGTGAAACTCCGCAACCTTAAACGCCGTCTATACGGCCTGACG
>CAYOEE010000225.1:0-2881 GCA_964402935.1 uncultured Alistipes sp.
GCAGGCCTAAAAATCCCTCTTGTTATACAACTTCTACCCAAAGGGGCTGTCCAACAAGTTTTTGTTGAGCAGCCCCTTCTTTTTGAATAACTTATTACAGATTCTGCAACGTATATTCGATCATCTTCTGTCGCACGTTATAGCTGTCGTTGGGCAGCATCGAGTGGTTCTGGTCGGGATAGACCATCATATCGTACTGCTTGCCGGCGCGGTTCAGGGCGCGGGTCATCTCGACCGTATTCTGGAAATGCACATTGTCGTCGGCCGTGCCGTGAATCAGCAACAGTCGGGTCTTTTTGTCGTCCAGCATGCGGGCGAAGTTGATCGGCGAATTGTCGTCGTAACCGGCTGCATTGTATTGGGGCAGGTTGTTGTAGATCTCCGTGTAGATCGTGTCGTAGTAGCGCCACGAGGTTACGGGAGCTACGGCAATAGCCATCTTGAAAAGCCCCAATCCCTTCAGCGCGCACCCCAAGGCCATGAAACCGCCATACGACCAGCCGTAGATGCCGATGCGTGACGAGTCGATGTAGGACTGCCCGGCGAGGTGGTTGGCAAACGAGAGTTGATCCTCGACCTCCAATTTACCGAGCTGTCCGTAGGTAAGTTTCTTGAACTGCTCGCCACGGAATCCCGTACCGCGACCATCCGCGCAGGCCACAATATAGCCCTTATCGACGAGGGCATCCTCCCAATCCATCGACCAGCGATCGGCCACCGATTGCGAGCCCGGGCCCGAATACTGCGTCAAAAGCACGGGGTACTTTTTCGAGGGGTCGAAGTCGGCCGGCTTTACGATGTAGGCATTGAGCACATCGCCGCGCTCGGTCGTGAAGGTGAAGAACTCCTTCACGGGACGTTTCGTGGCGCTCAGCTCGGCCTTCAGCTCGGCACTCTCGCGGAGCGTGCGCACCTTCTCGCCCTCGCCCGTTGCGATCTCCACACGGTTGGGGGTGGTGGCTGACGAGTAGGTCGAGATATAATACTTCATCCCCTTCGAGGGGGCGATCGAGTAGTACCCCTCCTCGGGGGTCAGCAGCTGCTTATCCTTCCCATCGAGGCGGATGCTGTAAAGCGAGCGACGCAGGGGCGACGACTCGGTTGAGAGATACCAAACACGCTTGCCGTCCGTGCCAACGATGTCGGTCACCTCCCACTCGCCGCGCGTAATGGGGCCTTGCAGGCCTCCGCGCACGGTGTAGAGGTAGAGGTGCATATAGCCCGTGTGGCTCTCCTGGCGCACGATGAAGCGGTTCTTGTCGATGAAGGTGATTGTCTTGTCGTCCACGCGCTCGACATATTGGCGCGAACGCTCCTCGTAGGCAACGTGCTGAGCACCGGAATGTTCGCAAACGACCATTTCGAAGACATTTTGGCGACGATTCAGGCGGTAGTACCACAAACGACCGTCGGGCGTATAACCGATGCGTGGGATGTACTGATCCGTCTCGCCTCCCGTGTCAATCATGCGCTTTTGGCCCGTCGTGAGGTCGGCAACCCACAACTCGACCACCGAGTTCGGTTCGCCCGCCTTGGGGTATTTGAACGAGTAGGCCTCGTTGTAGAGCTTGCCGTCGAAGCGCATCATCTGAAACTCCTTGACGCGACTCTCGTCGAAACGCAGGAAGGCCACCTCGCGGCTGTCGGGCGATACGGCGTAGGCCACCGTGCCGCCAAACTCCTCCTCATAGACCCAGTCGGTCGTGCCGTTGATAATCTCGTTCCACGCTCCGTCCGTCGTCAGGGCGCGGCTCTTGCGCGTCGAAAGGTCATAGACCCACAGGTTGTTCCGATCCGAGTAGATGATCATGCGTCCGTCGGGCGTGAATTGTGCATCGCGCGGAGCTGTGGCCTCGGTCATAAGCTGCTCGACGCGACCCTCCGATACAAGGTGGTAGGTCGTCGTGTAGGAGTGGCGGTAGATGGGGTTGTAGCCCGAGGCGATGAGGATCTGCTGTTCGTTGGGCGAGAACTGATAATCGGTAATCTCGATCTGGCGTGCCGCTTCAGGCAGCAGGCTGCGACCCTCGTTCTTGAGTGCATATTGGTAACGACGGATGTCGCCCCGCTCGAGTACTGTGTAGTGCTCGCCGTCGGCCATCGAGCGGATGCCGCGCACCGTCTCGTTCATGCGTCTCAGACGCACGATTTCACCGTATTCGTTTTGAGCCGTGGCAGCGCTGCATACGAGTACCGCCAGGAGGATAAGCCATCTCTTCATGCCTAGGCCTGCTATTATATATCCGTTGTGTCGAAGTCGTAGCCCAGACGCTTGCCCGTGACGAACTTCGAGTTATCCATCTTCGAGTTGAACTGATCGACCGTCACGCGCTTAAACTCCTCGTAGGGAGGCATCAGCGGGTCGAAGTCGAGCGAGTAGTGGAGGGCATCCTCCAAAATCGGGATGAGCGTTTCGCGGTTAATCTCCTTTTGGCCAAACTGCTCGGCACGCAACGAGCGCTGCTCCTTGCCCTCGACAAAGAAGTGACCCTCGCCGTTGATGAAGATGCGTCCGATGAGGTAACCCTCGTCAGCGTTGCGGTTGAGCTTAAACGAGTCGGAGAGGAAGTTGTAGATGTTGATCACGCCGCAGTAGGCTCGTGTGCGAAGTTGCTGCACGGCGGGGCTTTTCCAGACCGGATGGCTCGGGTGGAAGACAAAGACATCGGTGTGCATCTGGAAAATCAGCAGGTCGTTGGCCACCTGCAACTGCGCTTCGTATTTGCCACGGTCGCGGTATTCGAGGCGGACGCGACGGTCGAGCTTGCCCTCAAGGGCATCGTCCAGCTCCGAGGCAACCTCCAGGAGGGTCTCTTTCAATAGATTCATGGCCGAGAAGGTGCTATCAAAGACCTTCTGCTTGAGGGAGGATTTGCGGATG
>CAYOEE010000226.1:0-2871 GCA_964402935.1 uncultured Alistipes sp.
AGGCGATGTACAGGTGAATACCGGATACCGAATACAATTCAACAACGCCATCGGCCCTTACAAGGGCGGTCTGCGTTTCCACCCCTCGGTGAACCCCTCGATCCTGAAGTTCCTCGGCTTTGAGCAGATCTTCAAGAATGCCCTGACGACCCTCCCGATGGGTGGAGCGAAGGGTGGTTCGGACTTCAACCCGAAGGGTAAGTCGAATGCCGAGGTCATGCGCTTCTGCCAGGCCTTCATGACCGAGCTGTGGCGTCACATCGGCCCGGAGACCGACGTTCCGGCCGGCGATATCGGCGTCGGTGCTCGTGAGATTGGTTACCTTTATGGTATGTACCGCAAGCTCGCCCTGGAGAATACGGGCGTACTGACGGGCAAGGGCATGACCTACGGAGGTTCGCTGATTCGTCCCGAGGCTACGGGTTTCGGCGCTGTCTATTTCCTCTGCCAGATGCTCGCCAAGCACGGCATGGAGCTGAAGGGTCAGCGCATCGCCATTTCGGGCTTCGGCAACGTGGCCTGGGGTGCCGCCAAGAAGGCTACGGAGCTGGGCGCCAAGGTCGTAACGATCTCCGGCCCCGATGGTTATATCTACGACGAGGCAGGTCTCAACGAAGAGAAGATCGCCTATATGCTGGAGCTGCGCGCCTCGAACAACGACGTGGTTGCCCCCTATGCAGAGAAGTTCCCCGGCTCGGTATTCGTAGCCGGTCACAAGCCCTGGGAGGTGGCTGTCGATATCGCCATGCCCTGCGCTACGCAGAACGAGCTGGGTGGCGAGGATGCCAAGCAGCTGGTTCAGAACGGCGTGAAGATCGTTGCCGAAGTGTCGAACATGGGTTGCCGTCCCGAGGCTATCGAGACCTTCCTGGAGGCCAAGATTCCCTATGGCCCGGGCAAGGCAGTCAATGCAGGTGGCGTAGCTACGTCGGGCCTGGAGATGACGCAGAACTCGCAGAAGCTGAACTGGACGGCCGAGGAGGTCGATGCCAAGTTGCACCAGATCATGAACTCGATCCACACCGCCTGCCTGGAGTATGGCACGGAGGAGGATGGCTACATCAACTACATGAAGGGCGCCAACATCGCCGGCTTTATGAAGGTGGCCAAGTCGATGGTCGAGCAAGGCATCCTCTAAATGCAAAATTTAGAATTCAAAATTCAATGTTAAGGGTTGTGGGTCACCGCAACCTTTTTTTGTTTTTAGAGGAATTTTGTATATTTGTAAATATGAAACGACTACTAACCTTTTTCGCAGGCCTTTGCATCGTTGTATCGGCCTCGGCACAACTCCCCGAGCGGACGGCGGAGAACGTAAAAAAGTACACCCAAATATGCCGCGATAACATCTACCGCGATATGCGTGGCATGTACCGCGAGGCGGGTGGTGCGCTCGTCTATCCCTTCCTTGCTCCGGGCAGCAACCAATACCTCGATATGTTGTGGGATTGGGATTCGTGGCTGAGCAATGTCGCCCTGCGCCAGATTCTGCTCGAGAACGGCACGAAGAAGGATCGCGAGGAGGCCCTGCAATACGAGCAGGGATGCGTTCTCAATGCCCTGCACTACGGCGGCATGGAGGGTTGGATTCCGATTTGGATCGAGCGCAATGCGCCCTCGCGCGAGGAGATGCTCAAAAAGCGCAATCCATGGAAGAGCAATATGCACAAACCCACGATCGCCCAGCACGCCGCCTTCATCGTGCAGCAGATGGAGGGCGATGCCGAGTGGTTGCGCGAGAAGTTCTACCACCTGCAAGCCTTCGTGTCGTGCTACCTGAATCACCACCGCCACCGCGAAACGGGTCTGATGTATTGGCAGACGGACGAGGCGATCGGCGTGGATAACGATCCCAGCACCTTCTATCGTCCGCATGGATCGTCCGGATCGATCTACCTCAATGCGCTGATGTACCGTGAGTTGCTCGCCATGGAGTACCTCGCCGACTGCCTTTCGATGCCCGAAATTGCCGACCGCTACGCCCGCGAGGCAGAGGAGCTGAAGGGGTGCATCCGCGAGCATTGCTGGGATCCGCGCGACGGATTTTATTACAGCGTCGATTTGAATCTGCTCCCCATCGAGAAGCCCGAAATCGAGGGACTACAACCGGGCGATCTCTACCTCCACGTTGGCCAGCCCCGCACCTACGACTGTCTGATTCAGCGTTTTAGCGTCTGGAGTGGATTTATGGCTATGTGGGCCGGCATCGCCACCGAGGATGAGGCCAAAGAGATTGTCGCACGACAATTCCACGACACGCGCTCGTTCAATGCTCCCGCCGGTATTCGCACCCTCTCGCCGCTGGAGAAGATGTACGACCTCAGGGCGAGTGGCAACCCCTCGTCGTGGCAAGGGCCGATCTGGATCAACGTGAACTACCTCGTTTTCCGCGGGTTGGTGCGCTATGGATTTACGGACGAGGCGCGCGAGCTGGCCGAGAAGACCATCCTGCTCCTGGGACGTGACTACGAGCGCCATGGGGCACTGCACGAATACTACCTCCCCGAAAATGGCGAGCCGGTGCTGAACAAGGGCTTCCAGAATTGGAATCTGCTGGTCTTGAACATGGCCGCCTGGCTGGAGGGCAAAGAGGTCGTGAGCGAATTTTAACGAGTTATATATAATATAGGTATAGCCCTATCTCTCATGGTAGGGCTATTTTTTTGATTGCTATTGATCACCGAGCCATATTTTTCGCTATCTTTGTTCATGCGTGGGAGTACCTCTCGCGCAAACATATTTTTTGATGAAAGTGTATTCGCTTTTATCCTTGTACCGAAATCTGGAAAATTTCACCATCACGAGGAGAGCAAGACACTCATCACCTGGTATTGGTATATCTTTTGGGGAGGATACCCCGATTCCAATACG
>CAYOEE010000227.1:0-2864 GCA_964402935.1 uncultured Alistipes sp.
ATCGAGGAGCTGACCGAACGTTTTGTCGAGTCGAAGTACTCGCGTCTGTTCGTCTATCGCACCAACTTGGATAACATCATCGGTTATGTCAATCTGAAGAGCCTCTTTTTGAAGCCTAAATCGGTTGAGGAGGTGATGATGAAGGTGCACTTTGTCCCCGAAACGATGCCCTTGCAGGCGCTGTTACAGACCTTTATCCGCAACCATTCGAACATCGCCGTGGTGATAGACGAGTTCGGAGGTACGGCCGGTATCATCTCGATGGAGGATGTCCTGGAGGAGATCTTCGGCGAGATCGAGGATGAGCACGATGAGGCGGATGAGATTGAAAAGCAGGTCGGTGAGGAGGAGTTTGTCCTCTCGTGTCGCCTGGAGGTGGAGTATTTGAATGAGAAGTATAACCTTGAAATAGAGGAGAGTAAGGAGTATGATACGTTGGCCGGATTGATCATTTACCACTACGAAGGAATTCCGGCGGCGGGTCAAACGCTTGTGATTGGTAAGCTCCAAATTCGTATTCTTCGGACCACCAGATCGCGTCTTGAGTTGGCGCGCGTGAAAAAAATAGGGTAGTTTTTCGTTGATTCGGATAAATTTACTACCTTTGGAGGCTTAAACGCGAAATAACAAAAAATTAAACACTTTCGATATGATTAGCTTAAACACACTTCGCACCAAGTTCGGCGTAGTTTTGTCGGTAGTTATCGGCGTAGCCCTCTTGGCGTTCATCCTCTCGTTGAAGACCGAGATGGGCTTCACGGGTCAGGATCCTAAGGTCGGTGAGATCGCCGGCGAGAAAATCAACTACTCGGAGTACTACAACGAGTATGAGCAGATTAAGGCCCAGACGGGTATTCAGGAGACCGACGAGCAGCAGTCGGCCATGTTGGCAAATGCCGTATGGCAGTCGCTCGTTGCCAAGCACCTCTTCGAGCCTTCGTTCGAGGAGATGGGCCTCCAGTTCACCGATAGCGAGCGTCTCGCCCTGCTCAGTGGCGAGCAGTTCTCGCAGACGCTCTACAACGCCTTTGCCGATCCCGCAACGGGTGAGTACAACGTGGCTGCCGTAAGCCAGTTCCTCGTGGAGTCGGAGTCGAACCCCGAGGCTGCTGCAGCTTGGGCACAGCTCGTTGAGCAGCTCCAGCTGGAGAACGCCATGCAGAAGTACTACGGCCTGGTAAAGGGCGGTACCTACGTCAATGCGTTGGAGATTGCCCAGGGCCAGAAGGCTCAGAACGAGACGCGCTCGGGTAAGTGGGTGGTAAAGCGTTATGCCGATATGCCCGATTCGCTCTACACCGTTTCGTCGAGCGACATCAAGGCCTACTACGCTGCCCACAAGAATGGTTACAAGCAGCTTCCGAGCCGTCAGCTCTCGTATGTGGTCTTTGAGGTAAGCCCGACGGAGGGTGACATGGCCGCTCTGGAGCAGGAGGTTAAGATGGTCGGCGAGGAGTTCGCTGCCGCTGAGGATGTGAAGGCCTTCACGCGTGAGAATCGCAACGGCTCGATAGCCGAGGCTTATGTAAACGCTTCGCAGCTCACGACCGAGGAGGCTGAGGCGCTGATGGCCGGTAAGATGTACGGCCCGGTGCTGAAGAACAACGAGTGGACGATGGCCCGCGTGCTGGATTCGAAGATGGCTCCCGACTCGCTCGGTATTCGTCACATCGTACTTCCTTACACCGAGACGGCGCTGGCTGACAGCCTGCTGACGGTGCTGAAGGGTGGTGCCGACTTCGCCGAGGCTGCTGCTCAGTATTCGGTATTTACGCAGACGGCTCAGCAGGGCGGTGAGGTTGGCGTGATGCCCTTTGCAGCCTTCACGAACGAGTTTGCCGAGGCTTTGGCTACGGCCAAGAAGGGCGACATCGTGAAGATCGCTTCGGGTGATGCCATCCAGCTCATGCAGGTATATCGTGCCGACAAGCCCTCGAAGCACATCCGCGTAGCTTCGATTACCTATCCCGTGTTGGCTTCGAACGATACGCGCCGCACGGCCCACTCGGCTGCCGGTAGCTTTACGCTGGCTGCCAAGGAGGACTTCGCTGCTGCCGCTTCGACGGCTGCCGTGACGCCGCGCGTAGCAACCCTCGTACAGGGTGATCGTACGATCCGCGGTCTGGAGGATTCGCGCGAGGTGGCTCGCTGGGCTTACGGTGCCAAGGTGGGCGATCTCTCGGAGATCTTCACCGTGGGTGACGACTATGTAATCGCTACGCTGACGGCTATCGACAAGGCGGAGTACACCCCCGTAGAGAAGGTAGCTTCGCAGATCCGTATGCAGCTCATGCGCGAGAAGAAGTTTGAGGCCGTGAAGGCTCAGCTGACTGGCGCATCGATCGAGGCTGTTGCCGAGGCTAACGGTGTAGAGGTCAATGAGTACAAGGATGCCGCTATGGGTGCCTATGTATTGGCCGGCCCGGGCTTCGAGCCTGCGCTGATCGGTGCCATCGCCTCGACGACCGAGAAGGGCGTTGTTTCGGCCCCCGTGAAAGGTATGAACGGTGTCTATGTATTCACCGTGGAGGATATTACGGATGGTGCTACGCAGACCGAGGAGGCTGAGCGCGTACGTGCTCAGGCTGTTCAGGAGAGCGTAGTTACGCAGAGCGCTTTGCAGGCCGTTCAGGAGATGGCCGAGATCAAGGATCTGCGCGGTATGTACTTCTAAACACCCCACTTAGTCAGTTAAAAGGATGTCCTTCGTGGCATCCTTTTTTTGTGTTTTCCCCTTTTTTTAGGTATTGCGCAACGGACGAAATTGAGGTATTTTTGCCGTCGCAAACCGAGAAAATTATATTTAAATTGAGTGCATATACCCACAAAAAAGTGTTGAAATAGGCTCTCAACAGTCTGTTTAG
>CAYOEE010000228.1:0-2858 GCA_964402935.1 uncultured Alistipes sp.
GTTGATGATCGTCACGTGATCCGAGTCCCAACGAACGGGGCGCGAAACGTGCAGCATCACCTCCGGCGTATAGAGCAGGAGCGACGAGATCTTGTCGGCAATGCTCTCCGTCGGGTGGAAGTGACCCGTATCGAGCGTTACCATCTTACCGCGCGAAGCGCCATAACCGATGTAGAAGTCGTTCGAACCTACCGTGTAGCTCTCCAGACCGATACCGAACACCTTCGACTCGATGCAATCTTTCATATTCTTATACTCCGTAGCGAAGATCTGATCCAACGAATCCTTCAGCAACTCGCGGTAGTACATACGGTTTACGGTCAAATCCTTCGAACCGTCGTGTACCCAGACGTTCATGATACAGGGATCACCCTGAGCAACACCCATCGCCTCGGCTACGGCGCGGCAACGCTTCGTGTGCTCGATCCAGAAGTTGCGAATCTCGGGATCGGGATTCGACAGCGACAGATCACCCGACTTGGGGTGCGAGAAAGAGGTCGAGTTGAAGTCGAGCTTCATATCGTTCTCCTTGGCCCACTCGATCCACGACTGGAAGTGGCAAGGCTCAACCTCGTTACGATCTACGAACTTACCACCGAAGTCGCCGTAGATCTCGTGCAGGTTCAGACGGTGCTTACCCGGAATGAGCGAAGCGGCCTTCAGGACATCCTGACGCAGCTCGTCGATGTTGCGGGCGCGACCCGGGTAGTTACCCGTAGCCTGAATACCACCCGACAGAGCACCGGCCTTCGGCTCGAAACCTACCACGTCGTCAGCCTGCCAGCAGTGCAGCGACAGCGAGATCTTCTGCAATTTATCCATGACGGCATCCGTATCGATACCAATGGCAGCATAACGCTCTTTGGCCACTTCATAGGCCTTCTGAATCAATTCTGTTTTCATTTTTTTTGTAGTTTATTAAGGTTAAAAATATTCGTTATTTGCGGGGTTGATAAGTTTTCGTCTCGATCGAGCGACGGATGTAGCGACGCATATCCTGCAACGTATCCACCAAACCGGCGGCACGCGCCTGCACCATCACATTACCCAAAGCCGTAGCCTCCGACGGGCCGGCCACCACGGGAACACCACAGGCATCGGCCGTCATCTGGTTCAGCAGGTCGTTCTGCGCACCACCGCCGATCACGTGCAGCGTGTTGAGCTTGAAGGGCGACACCTGCTGCAACTTACCGAGCACCTCGGCATACTTTGCAGCCAACGAGTCGAAGATCAGGCGCACCATCTGGGCATCGCTCTCAGGCACACTCTTATGGTTGGCCTTGCAGTAAGCGACAATCGCCTCCGGCATATTGGTCGGAGCGGCGAACTCCGGCGCATCGGGATCGAGCAGATCCTGCGCATCGGTCTTAACGGTCGTCTTCATCATCTCCATCAGCTCGGGATAGGAGTAATCCTTACCGGCACGCTTCCAGGTAGAACGGCACTGCTCCAGCAGCCACATACCCGTAATATTCTTCAGGAAGCGCGTCGTACCATCCACGCCACCCTCGTTCGTGAAGTTCATCGCAAAGGACTCCTCCGTAATCTCGGGATCCTTCAACTCGACACCCATCAGCGACCAGGTACCCGACGAGAGGTAGGCAAAACACTCATCCTCGGCCGGCACGGCAGCCACGGCCGAACCCGTATCGTGACCCGCTACGGCCACCACCTCGACCTCACCCAAGCCCGTAAGCTTGGCAACGATCGGGCTGAGCTTGCCGATCTTGGCGCCGGGCATCACCACCTCCGGGAAGCGCTCTTTCTCCACGCCGGCCACCTTCAGCAGCTCCTCATCGACCTGCTTCGTCACGGGATTCATGAACTGCGAGGTCGAAAGAATCGTATATTCGCAGACCATCTTGCCGGTCAAAAGATACGACAAGGCATCGGGCACGAAGAGGATCTTTTTACCGTTCTTGAGTGCCGAGAAACCCTCCTTATGCTGGGCATAGAGCTGGAAAAGCGAGTTGAAATTCATAATTTGAATACCCGTGCGCGCATAGACCTCTTTGCGCGAAATCTCCTCGAAGTAGGCCTCGGGAGCACCGTTCGTATAGGGATCACGGTAGGCACGCGGCAAGGCGCAAAGCGTACCATCCTCGGCCACATGGACAAAATCGACGCCCCAGGTATCAATACCGATCGAGCGCACCTCAATCTTGCGCTTACCGGCCTCCGAAAGGCCTTGCAGAATATCCTCGTAGAGGGCGTAGATATTCCAGTAATATTTGCCGTCAATCTCGATCAAACGGTTCGGGAAACGATGCAACACCTCCAAATCGAGTTTCTCCTCCGTCAGCGTTGCCAAAATTACGCGACCGCTGGTTGCACCCAGATCGACCGCCAAAAAATGTTGTGTCATCATATTGTGTTAGGTCTTGGTTGGCATTTTTGCTCCGTCGCAGGCACATTCATCCGTCTCAAAAACAGACAATGAACATCGATGGTTTAACAAATTTAACAATTATAGCAGGATTGGGGTTTATATTTTTGACAAAACAATTACATTTCCTGCCATAATCACCCACAAGGCCTGCACTCAGGGGGTGAAACGACCAAAATGAGGTGTCAAAAGTATAAAAACCACCTAACAAATATAGAAAAAATTCCTATTTTTGCCAAAGAAATTACGCGCTTAAAACTTAAATCATGACGCACAAAAGCGATTTATTGAAATACCTCGCCTCAAGCGCCCAGGACGAGAAGTGGGGCTTGATCTGCACAACGGTGGGCTACCAAAACGTAAACCCGCACGAGCAGTATCCCGTTTCGGCGCACCCGAGCGACTACAACTTCACCCAACAAGGACGCACACTCGACGAATACCAGCTGGTCTATATCACCGAGGGCGAGGG
>CAYOEE010000229.1:0-2857 GCA_964402935.1 uncultured Alistipes sp.
CGTGCAGAACGCCCCCGAAAAGGTGGTTGCGAACGAGCGTGCGAAGCAGGCCGATGCCGAGGCCAAGATCACGGCTATCAAGGAGCAGCTGGCTGCACTGAAATAAATTTAGAATGTAGAATTCAAAATTCAAAATGGAGAACACGATGGCGGTGGATGGTGATTTTTAGCCGTTTACCGCCATTCTACATTTTGAATTCTAAATTTTGAATTTGCTTTGCATATCACAATCTATACCGACGGTTCGTCGCGCGGAAATCCGGGTCCGGGAGGTTTCGGATGTGTACTCTTGGCAGGCCCCTATCGCCGTGAGATCGCCGAGGGTTACCGTCTCACGACCAACAACCGCATGGAGCTTTTGGCCGTCTGCGTGGCACTCGAAGCGCTCAAGAAGGAGGGCTCGGAGGTGACGCTCTATTCCGACTCGAAGTATGTGATTGACGCCGTCACCAAAGGCTGGGTTTTCGGCTGGGAGAAGAAGCGCTTCCAAGGGAAGAAAAACCCCGATCTCTGGATGCGATTCCTGCGTATTTACCGCCGTCATCATGTCCGCTTCGTCTGGGTCAAAGGGCACGCCGAGACGGTCGAAAACAACCGTTGCGATGAGCTGGCCGTAGCGGCCGCGAGTGGTCAAAACCTCCTCGAAGATAGCGGTTATCAACCCGAATAGGGGGCAAATTTGGCCTTTCGGAAAATAATTGTTACATTTGTCTGATACAAAAGTCGCAACCCGCTATGTTTAAGACCTACCTTCGACTCTTGGGCTTTGCCCGCCCGATCGAAAAGTACGCCATACCCTACTTCTTCTACTCGCTCTTTTACGCGATCTTCAACTCGCTGACGTTCGTGCTGATTGTCCCGATCATGAACACGATGTTCGATCCGGACTACACCTTCGAGCGCGTGACGGAGCTGCCTCCCCTGGAGCTGAACACGGAGTACCTGACCACCTTCTTTAACTATATGTACTCGATGATCTACCCCGAGTACGATCGACAGAAGGTGCTCATCATGCTGGCGCTGTTTACGATCTTCATCAGCTTCCTGAGCAACCTGTTCCGCTACCTCGGCGCCTGGACCGTGGAGTCGATGCGTGCCCGCACACTGCAACGTATGCGCGATGCGATGTTCAACCGCGTCATGGATATGCACGTCGGCTACTTCAGCGACCAGCAGAAGGGCGATATCATTTCGCGCATCACGGCCGATGTCAATGTCGTGCAGTTCTGCATCACCAATACGCTTCTGGTTGCCTTCCGTGAGCCGTTCCTGATCATCGGCTACATCGGCATGATGATCCTACTCTCGTGGGAGCTGTCGATCTTCTCGGTGCTGTTCCTGCCCTTGGTGGCACTCTTGATCGGCAGCATCGTGAAGCGTCTTCGCCACCCGGCACGCACCAACCAACAGCGCCTGGGCGAGATGGTTTCCGCGCTCGACGAGTCGCTGGCCGGCGTGAAGGTCATCAAGAGCTACAACGCCACGGACTACGTCAAGAAGAACTTCTACGGCATCAACTCCGATGTCGCGGAGCTGACCCTCTCGATGGCGCGTCGCCAGCAGTTGGCCTCGCCCATGAGCGAGTTCCTCGGCATGTCGGCCGTGGGTGTGGTGCTCGTCTTTGGCGGCATCCTGGTCGGCAACGGATCGCTCGACCCGGGTTCGTTCATCGCGTTCGTGGCCATCTTCTCGCAGATTACGCGCCCCGTGCGCCACTTCGTGGATCAGTTTGCCAACATCAACCAGGGTATTGCAGCCGGTGAGCGTATCTTCGAGATCATCGACTCGACGCCCGCCATCGAGGATAAGGCCGATGCCCGCACCTTCGAGGGGCTGAAGGAGAAGATTGAGTTCCGCAACGTACATTTCTCGTACGATGGTCAGCGTGAGGTCATTGACGGTGTTTCGTTTGAGGTGAAACGCGGCGAAACGGTAGCCCTCGTAGGCCCGTCGGGCGGTGGTAAATCGACCCTTTCGGAGCTGATTCCGCGCTTCTACGACCCGCTGGCAGGCGAGATTCTGATTGACGGTGTGCCCCTGAAGGCCTACACGCAACAGTCCCTGCGCGACCACCTGAGCATCGTGGCGCAGGAGACCGTGCTGTTCAACGATACGATCGAGGGCAACCTCCGCATGGGTAAGCCCGATGCCACGCACGAGGAGATTGTGGCCGCAGCACGCGTAGCCAACGCCCACGACTTCATCGAGCAGACGGCCGAGGGGTATGCGACCAACATCGGCGACCGTGGTTCGAAGCTCTCGGGCGGTCAGCGTCAGCGACTTTCGATTGCCCGCGCCGTGTTGAAGAACCCCGAAATTCTGATTCTCGACGAGGCCACTTCGGCACTCGATACGGAGAGCGAAAAGCTCGTGCAGGAGGCGCTGAATAAGCTCCTCAAAGGGCGCACGTCGGTGGTCATTGCCCACCGCCTTTCGACGATTCAGGATGCCGATAAGATCCTGGTCGTGAGCGAGGGTAAGATCGCCGAGCAGGGTACGCACGACGAGCTGGTCAAGAAGGGCGGCATCTATGCGCACCTGATCGAAATGCAGAGCTTTGCCTAACGCAAGCCACAGATACAGAGTTACACGGTTACAGGCAGACACCCCTTGTAACCGTGTAACTTTTTTATAAGGGCCTATGGGACCAATGGGGCCTATGAGACCTATAAGCAACAGAATCAAAATCCCATAGGTCTTATAGCTCTTCCGGCCAAAGACCTGAGACCACCGAGGCTACTGAGGCCACTGAAAAATCAATTTTGAATTCTAAATTTTGAATTTTATTTGTATCTTTGTATTGGATAATAAAGAAAATCGTATCTATTTGAGTGACAGAAGTCAATAAAGAGGTCAT
>CAYOEE010000230.1:0-2818 GCA_964402935.1 uncultured Alistipes sp.
CGTTTATCTCCTACCCGATTTGAGCTAACTTTCAACTTTCAACTTTCAACTTTCAACTCTCAATTTTTAACTCTAATAAAGTTCTATAAACTCATAGCTGTTGCCGACTTCGGTTAGGTAGCGCAGGAACTCCTCCAGCTCGATGACCACCGTGGCACGATTGTCGTTCGGGTGGAACGAGAGGGCGGGGTAGTCGCGGAGTTTGCTGTCGAGAAAGAGGTGGACGTGGTTTTCGGGGTCGTTGATCAGTCCGAAAGGCGATACCGACCCGGGCTTCAAACCCAACCACCGCTCCATGCGCTGCTCGGAGGCAAACGAGAGCTTGCCCTGACGCAGCAGATGCTCCAGATCGTGAATGGCCATCGACTGCTCGCAGTCGAAGCATACGAGGTAGTGGCGGTTGCCCTTGTGGTTGCGGAAAAAGAGGTTTTTGCAATGCTTCGAGCCGTCCTGATGCCAATATTGGCGGGCAATCTCAATGGTCGGTGCTTCGGGGTGCTCGTACCATGAGTAGCGGATTTGGTGGCTGTCCAAAAAGTCGAAGACCACCTGCATACGTTCGTTTATCATAGCGTTTATAGTTCGTCAATCAGTCCGCGGATCACCACCGAGGCGCATCCGATGCCGAAGAGGGCGGGGGTGTAGCTGATCGTGCCGACCTGCGATTTTTTGTTCTGCTCCTCCTCGATGATCATCGCCCCCTCGCGGATCGGTTCGGGCGAGAAAACGGCCTTAAAACCTTTATAAATACCCACTTTGTGCAACCTTTTGCGGAGCATGTGCGCCAAAGGGCAGTGGTGGGTCTTGGATATATCCTTGATTTCGAGTTGCGTGGGGTCCATCTTGGCGCCGGCACCCATCGAACTCACAAGGGGCATTTTTCGTTCCAAGGCGGCCACAATCAGCGCCAGCTTGGGCGAAAGGGTGTCGATGCAATCCACCACATAGTCATACCGCGCGGCATCGAGCAGGCGATAGGTCTCCTCGTCCTTTACAAAGCGGTCGAAGAGGGTCAGCTCGACCGCCGGATTTATATCTTTGATACGCTCGGCCAACACCTCGACCTTCTTTCTTCCGACGGTGGAGTGCAGGGCCAAAAGCTGGCGGTTGATGTTCGTTTCGCCTACCACATCGGCATCGGCCAGGGTCATGCGACCCACTCCGGCGCGAGCAATCATCTCGGCGGCATAGGCCCCTACGCCACCCAGGCCGACGACCAAAACGTGCGCCTTGCGGAGCTTGTCCAATTTCTCTTCGCCGAGTAATAACTCGGTGCGTTCCAGCCAATTATTCATCGTCTTTTCCAAATAATCGTTGGTAGTTCTCTGTTGCTTTTTGTTCCAATTCCTCGACCGTTACGCCGCGCAAAATTGCTGTTTGGCGGTAGATCTCTTCGAGCGGCTCTTGCGCTTCGTCCGTTTCGACAAAAAGAGATTCAAGGGGCGTTGATCGCAGTGCCTCGATCGTCTTTCGGGAGCGAAATGTGCGCGCCCCGAAAGAGAGGTAATATCCGTTTTTGACAGCACGCTCGGCCTCCTCGCGCGACCCGATAAAACCGTGAAAAATCACCGCTCGCAGGCGATGTTTTGCGAGTCGCCGCATCACCTCCTCGAAGGCCTTTACGCAGTGGATGACAACCGCTTTGTGGTGTTTCTCGGCCAGCCGCAGCTGCTCCTCGAAGCGTTGCGTTTGGCGCTCGAAATCAACCCCGTACACTTTGTCCAGGCCGATCTCGCCCACGGCGTCGGCCGCCATAACATCCTCCTCGGTCGGCAACTCCCCGCTCTCGGCCTGCCACGGGTGCACTCCGACCGTGCGAATCGTCACGGCCGAGGTGGGGCGGTGGGTGTGGATGTCGATGAGCTGCATGGTTGCAAATTTAGAATTCAAAATTTAGAATTCAAAATTATAAAGGGCAGAAAAGAGGAGAAAGCGAGAAAGGCCTCGGAAGTCCTATTTGTTCTTTTGTAATCAAATTGTTAAATTGTGCTGTTTGGGCGCGGTTTTTCGGAAATTATTTTGTATTTTCGCACGCGATTTATGGCTGTTAGTGAACTAACGACTAAAAACTCAACATAATAATTTATTTCAAACACATTAACCATGTCGAAAATCATTACTTTACGCAAGGGTCTCGACATCAACCTCGCAGGTGTGGCTACGAAGCAGACCACGGCATTGCCGATGGCTTCGGAGTACGGCCTTTCGCCCCTCGATTTCGAGGGCGTAACGCCGAAGTTGCTGGTTAAAGTGGGTGATGAGGTAAAGGCCGGTACGCCGCTCTTCTTCAACAAGGCAGACGAGCGGATCCTCTTTACGTCGCCCGTCAGCGGTGTGGTGGCTGCCATCAACCGCGGTGAGAAGCGCAAGGTGCTCTCGGTGACGGTAACGCCCGCCCAGCAGCAGACCTATGAGGAGTTCCCCAAGCTCGATCCCAAGAAGGCATCGCGCGAGGAGGTGGTCGAGGTGCTGCTCAAGTCCGGTCTGTGGCCGATGATCCAGCAGCGTCCCTATGGCATTATTGCCAATCCTTCGGATCAGCCGAAGGCGATCTTTATTTCGGCGTTCGATTCGGCTCCGCTGGCTCCCGACTACAACTTCGTGTTGGCCGGTATGGAGGCTGAGCTGGAGGCAGGTATCGCCCTCCTGGGTCGTTTGACCGAGGGTAAGGTGCACCTTTCGATGTTCAAGGGCTCGGAGGGTCAGTTTGCCTCGTTGAAGGGTGCCGAGAAGCACACCTTTGCCGGTAAGCACCCCGCAGGTAACGTGGGTGTGCAGATCCACCACATCGACCCCGTAAACAAGGGAGAGGTGGTAT